>PUMG01000331.1 GCA_003551265.1 Halovenus sp. | reverse complement strand
TCGAACGTGACCGTCGATGCTGAGGCGATGGAAACTGTCGTGACGACCTACGATACCAGCATGGAAGATTCGCCGTCGGTGTTCGTCCACGGACAGACCGTGGGTGATGCGAGCGACCCCGTCGAGGTCGAGATTGAGCCCCTATCGAAACCGCTTGTTCTGTCAATCGAATCCGTGGAGGACGCTGTCGAGGAAGGTGAGACAATTTCGCTTGAGTACACGGTTGAGAACCCTGGCTACGCCGAGGAGACCGAAGAACTCGTGTTCAGTGTCAACGGAACGCAAGAGAATGCCGAAACGGTTACCGTCGACAGTCGTGACAGTGCGACCGGGACGTTCAGTTACACGACGACAGCAGGGGATGTACCCGCAGTAGAACTCGAGATTTCGAGTGTGAACGACACAGCGACGACTGTTGTCACCGTTGCAGAAGGCGACGGTGATGACGACGCGTCTGGTTCGGATGACACGCCTGGAGGGGACGATACACCCGGAGGGGACGATACACCCGGAGGGGATGACGAGCCCGAAACAACGCCTGATGACGGCGACGATAGCGAGGAGACACCGGATGATGGTGCTGACTGGATTGATGGGGACGATGAGGACGATGATGGATTCGGTCCCGGCTTTGGTCCGTTTGGCGTGTTGATTGCACTGACTGTGGTTGTTGGGTACCTGGTTCGTCGTGACTCGCTCATCAGTAACTCACAGTACAGGCGATAGAGGCTGTTGAGCTGTACAGGTACAGTGAACTGGTGGATGATGAGACAGGCGCTTGTAGCTATTCATTGGTAGTATTCACCAGTTCATATACTTCTCTCCCGATACATAATGATGGCAATTTGTATCATTGACTTTTATAGTTCAGTTTCGCACGTAAAATTCCCGGCATTCTCTGGGAATAAATTTAATTATCTTTTTCGATAACGAACATGATACGTATTAAAATATTGAACATTTTGTGTCGCTCAAATTCGACATACTGGAGCTGAATATTCGCACATTTGCTATATTAATGTATACAAATTATCTTTTCCCTCTAATTTTTATGTTTGATAATTTAGCAACGGGTGATCTCCTCTCGTCGAACTCCAATCACCTCTATTTTTCTATTATAGACTCCTAATCTGACATTTGGTGCCAACATTTTACCGGTTCTCTCTATTGGCCCGATTATCGGGCTTGAGATTGCTTCTCTGAACTATTCTGGTTTATTTGGCTCTTCACGATACTGATTTAACATGAGAAGTTCGCTATTACAATCGTATATTTCTCATACTCTACTCTAAAATACAAATAGTAACAGCAACCTGGTTGGTAAAAGTAGCAAATACATAAGTATTATATTATAGGTCGTCAAAAAGGTGAAGTGAACATGAAAGGGTCGGATAGCCTTCGACTATCGTCTCGTACAGCAAAAGTCGGTAATTCCGCGCGAATCGCGGTATTTCTGGCTGCGCTGATGGTCATGTCGGTCGTAGCGCTGGGGTTCCTGGCGCCGGCGGCTGCGGTGACCGGAGATGATGGCGAACTTGGGACGGCATCGATTGAGGGAACAACGACGAATTCGGATTTTTCGCCGCTGAACTATGCGGCGAACGATGGTAACAGTGCGTTCGTGGATACGCAGGGGTTACTGGTAGCGATCAACGACTGGCGTGCTGGCACGATAGAGACGAGCGAGTTGCTGGACGTCATCAATCTGTGGCGCTCGGGCGAGTCGTTGATGGAGGTGAACTTCGAGGACCAGGACAGCATCGGCGGTGATGCAGTCGAGGTCGCCGAGGCGTTCGTGAACGACGATGTCGCGGAGGAGTACATCGTGGGAATCGAAGACGAGGAGGGTGAACTCCTCTCGACCAGCGGCGTCCTCTCGGGGACGGAGACGGACGTGGAGGTTTCTGATCTCGACCTGGATGTCGAGGTTGGTGACACGGAGGAGAACCTGACGGCAGTGCTCCACGAGGTAGACAACGGTGACGCCGGAGATGCGTTCACGGCCGAAGGTGACCCAATCACTGACACGGCGACGGTGAACGTCATCCTGGAGGGGTTGTTCGTGTTCAACGACACCTTCACTGAGTTGGACGCGAAGATTGCAGGCGGTGAGAGCGCGAACGTGACGGTCGGGACGAACGCAGTGAGTGAGGCGGACATCAACGGAACGATTCGACTGCTCGACAGTGATTTCAATATCACTGAAGAGCGTCGAGTTGGGCCAGGCAAGGACGAGGAGTTGTTCGTCGAGGAGTTCGAGCTGAACACGTCCGAGCTGGAAACGGGTCAGAGCTTCGAGTACACGGTAGAGATCGAGACGGACGAGACACCAGAGATTGTGGAGTCACGGGATGGCATAGTTCTGGTGCAGGGACTCTCGCTTCCCGAGCAGGCGGTGGGTGAGGACAACAGCGAGGACGCAATCATCGTTGAGGAGGTGTACGCCGAGGAGAACCAGACGATAGAGGTTCGTGATGACGCGGACGACGTGGTGGGTTCGACGGAACTCTCAGAGAGCCTGTCGAACGAGTCGGCAGTCGTCGAAGTGACGGCCGACGCTGGTGAACACACGGCTGTGTTACTCGACGAGGACGATGAGGAAGTGACGAGCGACGATGGCGATATCTATGAAGCGGATCTTTCGTTTGCGGACCAGACGTATCAGAGTTCGACTGACCAGGTGATAGTCGAGACGGCTGACCTGCTGGATGGAATGGGCGACGATACGACGTTCACGATTGATCTCCATCCGACGGAGGAGAACGGGACGATTATTCCGGACGAGGCGGTCGGGCAGTCCGATAACCTGACGGGTACGAACTCGAACGTGGAGGTGCCACTGGATGAGAACGCGACGGCGACTGATGAGTACGTCGCGATGATTCACCTGGGCGAGAGCGCCGAGCCATTGACGACGCCACCGCTGCTGGCAGCGTCGGACGGTGCGCTGGCTCCGGTTGTGGACCCCGGTACGGTGACGATTGTCGAGGGTGAGACAGGTGACCTTGTCGCGCCCGAGTCCGCAGAGCGACTGGGCGACATAACGGTGTCGACGGTGGTGACGGCACAGGAAGTGATGCCGGAGGGTGAAGACGAGGCGGAGATTGAAGCACGCTACATCTTCGACGGAGAGCAAGAAGACTCCCAGACGGTGACGCTCGGTGCCGGTGAGAACGAGACGGTGGAGTTCAACTTCACGCTGCCGGGTTCGTTGACGGCGGGTGAGGACGAGGTTGAACACAGCATCGAAACGGACGAGACGGAGGCGTCGGCGAACCTCACGCTGACGAACTCGATCCAGACGGCAGTCGATTACGCATCGGCGGGTGACACAGTCGATATTGAAGAAGGTACTTACGAGGAGTCGGTGATGGTGGATGTCGAGGACCTGACGATCGAGCCACAGTCGGGTGCAGATGTGACGGTTGATTCAGGTAACGAGACGGCATTCGACCTGTATGCGGACGGAATCACGATTGACGGACTCACACTGGTTGGTGCGCCCGGTCCATCCGCGCTGGTGAACGCTGCTGATCTCGGCGATGATGACGCGTACACGCTGGTGAACAACGCCTTCGAGAGCAACAGCGAGGCTACGGGTGTGCTGGTTGGAAGCGGTGAACTTACCGCTGAGGACAACACGCTCTATGGTCTGACCGCAGGTCTCGGCGGTATCGGGGTCGAAGGTTCACAGGCGACGGTGGACATCGTGAACAACACGTTCACCGAAATTGAACAAGATGCCATCGGTATCGGCTCTGATGGTGCGGACGGTGAAATCACGTACAACGACTTCGAGAACAACGGTGAAGGTGTGAAAATCTTCGAGAGTGTCGGTGACGAAGGTGTCGGAGACCTCTCGGTGAACTACAACAACTTCGAAGGAAACGACTTCGGTGTCGAGAACAACGCGAGTGAGTACGTGAACGCGACGCTGAACTGGTGGGGTGACGAATCTGGACCGAGCGGCGCAGGTCCTGGAGTGGGTGACGCAGTCAGTGAGTACGTCGAATTCGACCCATGGCTGGACGAGCGAGCTGGTGACCCGATAACTGACCGCGACTGGCAGTTCGCCCAGATGGAGGGTGACAAAGATGTCCAGCGTGGGGACGACCTCAATCTGAGCGCGACGGTGCAGAACAGCCTGCAGCCAGCGAGTCTGGACGGTGATGGCCGTGAAGTCGAAATAAAGCACGTGCTGGAAGACGGTGACGGGAACTTGACCGTGCTGGATTCGAAGAACGAGACGATCGTGGCCGGTGGCGAAGAGCGGGTGAACTTCACCTCACAGGTGCCCCAGGGTCCAGACGACGACCTCGATGCGGAGCACCGGATGCAGGTCGAAGATGAGTTCCGCGGGAAGTCGGTGAACATCACGCAAGGCTTCGGTGACCTCGAAGGGACGGTGACGGCCTCTGGCGACACCGAGCCAGAAGGAACGCCCGGTACTGGTGAGGGCATCGAGAACGTGAACATCACGATCGAAAAGTACGCTGACGCCGACAACGACGTCTCGGGTCCCACGGTGACCTTCGAGAACGCAACCAACGAGGATGGCGAGTACGAACTGCCGGACCTGCCGGTCGGTGACCACGCCATGGAGGTCGAAGATCCCGAGGGGGACTTCGTGAGTGAGGAGCGTTCGATAGAAGTTATCTTCGAGGAGACGGTTGTCGAGAACTTCGCGTTGAACTACAGCGAGCCCGGTTCGATAAGCGGGAACCTCCATCTCGACGTGGTTGACCCTGCTGAGGATGTGAACGGTACAGTCGGCATTGAGGATGGCGACTTCTTCGCGAACACGTCAGTCCTCATTCCCGGTGAAGAGGACAGCGGCAACTACACGTTCGAGGACGTTCCAGTGAACGTGGACGACGGCTACAATGTCACGGGTGATGCTCCGTTCTACCTGCCCGATGGTCTCGGTGCAACCGAGGCACCAACGCCGGACGATGACCAAATCAGATACGCGCTCGAAGATGGGTCTGGAACGACGGTGACGAACGAGGTCGGACCAGACGGGACGATCGAGGCTGCAGACTACGAGTGGGTGAGTCCCGGTGCGCCAGCAACCGGTAACGACTATGCACTGTGGTTGACGGCCGACGGCGGTGTCAACCCCAACCAGCAACTGGATTTCAACAGCACCGTCTCGATTGATATGTACTGGCGGTACGCTGACGACGATGTGGACTCCAGCCTGGCGTACATGTGGAACGACCAGGACAGCACCCTAAATGGCTTCCGGGCGTTCACCGGCGGTAGCGCCGGCACGGGGCTGACCGTCAGAGCAGCAGAACTCCCAGGTAATTCGAGCGATATCTTTGTCGATAACGTTGACCTGCACGACGGCGAGTGGTACAACATCCGGGTCGTGCTGGATGCTGAAGAGGCTGAAACTGTCGTGTACATCGACGGCCAGGAGATGGGTCAGGAAGACGGCTACGCTGGTAGCTTCACCTCCAATAACGACACGTTCCGTGCGATGGGCAAGATGAACGGTGAAGATATCGAAATCGAGTACGACGCCTACCGGTGGACTTCTGAGGCACTTCCGGGTGGAGAGCTCACGGGCCAGGTCTGGGTCGACGTGGGTGAAGATGTCGAAGATGTGAACCTGACGCTCGCGCGTGAGACCGGAACCATTGCGGGTAACGTGACGGCATCGGGCGAGACGACGCCGGAAGGGACGCCCGGCACTGATGAAGGTATCGCGGACGCGAACGTGACAGTGTACGGCTTCGCGAACGAGACGGCAACCGACGAGTACTGGTCTGCGGAAGTCCAGACTGACGAGAACGGTAGCTACGAGGTTGAGGACGTGCCGGTGACGACCGTGAGCACGCACGTCGTGGAGGTGGATGCTGATGACTTCACGACGCCAGTGAACGCGACGGAAGTCGAGGTTGACACGAACGAGACGACGACTGAAGACTTCGCGCTGGATTACGCCGATGCAGGTTCGATTAGCGGTGAAGTCGAACTGGACACGGTTGACCCGGCTGAGGACGTGAACGTGACGATAGAGGCTGACGACGGCGACTCGACGTACACGACGAACGTGACGGTCGAGGGTGCCAACGCCACAGCAGCCTACGACATCGACGGCGTGGACGTGAACGTCGACGACGGCTACACGGTGACGGCGAGTGCGGCGAACCACAGCGATGACCAGGTTTCGGATGTCGAGGTGGACGTTGGTGCAGAGACGGAGGACGTGAACCTGACGCTCGAACGCGACACGGGAGCAATAGCAGGAACGGCGACGGCAGCGGAGGAAGGCTTCGAGCCACAGGGGACGGACCCGATTGGGCCGAACGACCCGATAGAGAACGTCACTGTGGAGTTGTTCGCGTTCCAGGATGACGACACGCCGTACCCGGTTGCGAACACGACGACGGACGAGGATGGCGAGTACAGCTTCGAGGAGGTGCCGGTGACGACGGTGAGCACGCACTTCGTGGCGGCGGTCGACCGGGATGACTTCTCGGCACCAGCGGGCGAGAACGTGACGGTGGCTGCGAACGAGACGACGACGGTGGACATCGGGATGCTGGCGAACGAGATAGACGTGACGCTGGATGGCTTCCTGGACAAAGGCGCGCCGGAGGACAACTTCGAGGTGACCTACGAGTTGACAGGTCCGGACGACCTGGACAGGACGCGGACGCGAGATGTCTCGGAGGGTGAGACGGACGTGCCGTCGGTGAGCTTCCAGGACCTGACGTCGCTGGAGCC
>PUMG01000008.1 GCA_003551265.1 Halovenus sp. | reverse complement strand
TGTTTCTCCTCGGCGAGTTTCACGGCTGCACTGGCCAGTGACACCACACCTTCGTTTATCTTGGTCTCGGTTCGTGCACGTTCACCGACGCGGATGGCTTTTGTGAGTCCCTCTTCGAGAACGGGACCAACCGTGCCAGCGTCTGTTGCCCGTTCGTAGGCGTCACGGACCTGTCCGAGAATCTGGTCCTCTCCGAGCACGAGCGATTCGAGACCGCCAGCCACTCGAAGGAGATGACGAAGACTCGCTTCGTGACCGAATTCTCGAACGACTGTATCCGGAACCCCTTTTGTCAGTGGTTCGAGTGCATCGCGCCCGTCTGTGGCGTCTTCGGTGACGGCGTACGCCTCGACCCGGTTGCACGTCTGAAGAACGAACGCTTCGTTGACACCAGCTGCCTCACACAGTTGCTGGAGAGTTTCACGTTCAGATTCGAGTGTAACTGCCTCCAGTTGCTCGAGCGAGGCATTGGCGTGTGAGACGCTTATTCCAGAGATGATCGCTCGCTCACTCGTCACGGCGAATCTCCTCCGCAAGACAACGTTTGGTCCACTTCGCCTGTTTCTTTTTGCTCATCGTATCTAAAGCCTTCCAAAGCAGAGTACCATCCAGAGGGTCCGTCATGCGTCATATGGGTTGGGTACTTGCGGGTCTGTACGGAGTGTATTTAAGAAATTCGCCAGCTCCCACAACCCGAAAATACGGGTATCGACCGTATCATACTGCTAGATGCAATCCGATAGATTTTCGCCTCCCAGTATCAGACGATGATTGCGTCTTCGGGGCTGTCAGATTCTCCCAGAACATACGTCACGTCGTATCCTTTCTCACGGAGCGTCGTGAGCAGTTCGTCGGTATCGATACTCGCCTCGAAGTAGAACACGATGTCGAACGACCCGTTTCGGAACAGCTGCTGGCACTCCCACACGAACTCTTCATCGTCGAGTGTCAACCCCTGGTGCTGATTCGAAGAGAACTCCGGGTCATCTGTCCCCGAGTAGACGAACGTATCCCTGGGCTCGAACCCAGCGTATTCGGCGATGTATTCACCGACTTCGATGGTCACCTGGTGCATCTCTGGCTCCTGTTCGTTCGCCAGACCCGTCGAGACGATGAGACCGTCGAGCGCAATCTCGCCCGGCTGTAACAGATTCCAGGTTCGCTGTCTCAGGTCGTCTTCGAGTATGTCTTCCATACTGCAGTCTACGCCCCGCCAGAAATAGGGTTCACGATTCCACCGCTCTGTCTCATGAGCCGATGCAATCGTCGAGAACGTCTTTCTCGTGGTGTGGTTCCTCGTCACGTCTTTCTCGTGGTGTGGTTCCTCGTCATGTTCTTTCTCGTGGTGTGGACCCTCATTGAGCTGGTTTGACATACCTCTCAATGACGGTGAGTGGCAGAAAAACATCAGAAATAAATACTCGATATTGTTGGTGTAAGTGTAGGCCAACAGAACGACGGCAGTGTCTTGATAGAACTTGTTCATTAATAGCGTCTGGTGCTTATTGGCTTCAAACAGGGTATCTGGTTCTCAAAGCACTATTCGGTGCTGAAATTACTGTGTACGAATATATACTCTGATATAAAGTAGCTGCGCAGGTACATCTTTATGCTCACTGGCTATTTCAGTAGATGTACCCACATATATTCTGTGTATTTCCTAATATACACTGGGTTAATTTGGGTATTCTGGGTGTTTTTTGAGAAAGTTACGTATATCCGTCTCTGAGAGTGTCTATCGAAATAGTGGGTAACTATTTCTAATATTAATGTCTGCCACAGGAACCCTTTCGGTATCTGTTCTCATCGTATTTTCTCTCATCCACGCAGATACGACCCAATCACTGAGACATCGTCAACCTGTTCGAGCGAGCGGAGCAGCTGGTCAAGTTCAGTGAGAGACTTCTCATCGAGGAATCGTCTCGCGAGCTCTTCGTACTTTTCGGTCAGTTCTTCACGCGAGAGTGGGTTCGCGGGGTCACCACGACAGGTTTGAAGCGACGTGGTGAACTCTTCGCCGTCTCGTGTCCTGACGGTCGCTGCTGCCGGGAAGTTATCGGGGTAGTACTGCTCGAGGTCTTCGGCGTGTGACGCGGTAACACGCCGGGCAAGGTCCAGAACGTCTTCATCGGAAAGCAACGGCTCGCGGTACTGTTCTACAAACGCACGACCCTCTCGGAGTGCGATTGCGACGCTGTAGTGGACGCTAAACTGGGCGTCAGTCGTCGTTTTCGGGTGTTTTTTGTCTACCGCTGGTTCACCAACCAGTACCATTGCAGCACCGACCAGCCCAATGTCGATAGATTCCACCTCCTCGGCAGTGAATCCGTGCTGGTCCTGGAGCTGGAGCACGGCGTCGATCGGCGTCTGATTGTAGCGACAGCATGCGTGGGGTTTGATACCTGTCCGGGTAATCTCGTACTCGTAGTCATCGTCGATAGACGTACTCAGTCGGTCGACATCGCTCTTGTCGGAGTAGCCCTGGAGGAACCCGTGGTCTCCTTCGAGGATGGTCTTTGGACCTGTGTAGCCACGCGCTGCGAGCTCTGCCGAAGTGACGCCCGCCTGTGCGGCGATTCCGGGCTGGATTCGTTTACTCAACGTGCCGTCGGTGAGGTACTCGAGATTCCCTGCCGAGAAGCTTCCCGCGATGCCCACAGCATTGACAGCCTCTTCCAGTGAACACTCCATGAGCATCGATGCCGAGAGCGCGGCTCCGAAGACACCACAACACGACGTCGGATGAAACCCCCTCGCGTACAGTGCGGCAGGGTCTGCAGCGCGGCTGATTCGAATCATCAACTCGTACCCAGCGACCGTCGCCACGAGTGCGTCTCTCCCCGTTGTACCCTCACGCTCGCCGACGGCGAGGACAGTCGGAATAATCACCGCACCAGGATGAATCGAGGCACCACTGTGTGTATCGTCGAGTTCGATGCCGTGAGCGATTGTTGCGTTGGCGAACGCGGCCGCTGGCGCAGAAGTACCTTCAGCAGCACCGGCCACAGTCGCCGGTCCCGAACCGTAGGTCGCCGTGATGAAATCTCGGGCAATCGAGCTCGACTCTGTCGTCGTTGTGCTGCCGAGGACGACACCGACAGTGTCACGAACGAGTTCGTGCGCTCGCCTCCGGGCGGGCTCAGGGATGTCCTCGTACCGAATGGAAAAACAGCGATGGACAATCTCCTCTGTTGGGGACAGACCACTCTCGGTCCCATGGTGTTCTCTCGTCATGTACTGTACGCCAATATGTGGCCTGTTGTCAAGCTTTCGCCCCCAAACAGACGCTTGACAGTGCTCGGTAACCGAGTCCTCAAGTCACTTCAACGGCAGACTGCACCGGTTTCAGGCGGTTGCCTGTGCAGCTTTATGTTCTGGCGCTCCCTTGATTGAAACATGGTATCGATTCCGACCGACACGGTAGCGGTAACTGAGCAACAACGACTCATTGCCAGCAGTATCAGGAGCATTTGCGAGGACTTCGACGACACCTACTGGCGTGAACACGACGAAGCAGGAAGGTATCCGACGGAGTTTGCCAGGGCACTCGCCGACGGCGGCTGGTTCGGTATTCTCATCCCCGAACAGTACGGTGGTGGTGGGATGGGAACGCCAGAGACGGTGGTGATGTTCGAAGAGATTGCCGCAAACGGTGGTGGATTCAGTGCCGCTCAGGCAGTCCACGGCTCGATCTACACTAGCTCTCCGATTGTGAGGTACGGCAGCGACTCACTCAAAGAGGAGTATCTCCCGAAGTTCGCCGCAGGCGAGGCAACGGTGCCTGCGTTCGGTCTCACCGAGCCCAACGCCGGGTCAGATTCGACGTCAATGGAGGCCACCGCTGTCAGAGATGGCGACGAGTACGTCATCAACGGGCAGAAAATCTGGATCTCACGTGTCGACCAGAGCGATTACATCCTGCTCATGGCGCGAACGACGCCTAAAAGCGAGGTTGAAAAGCGAACGGAAGGAATCTCGATGTTTCTGGTCGACATTGAGCGAGTAGAGGAGGCCGGCCAGCTCTCGATGGACAAGATACCGAAAACCGCCAGCAACTTTGTCCACTCGTTCCAGCTGTATCTCGAAGACGTGCGTGTTCCCGCAGACCATCTCGTTGGCGAGGAGGGGTCGGGCTTTTATCAGATGCTCGATGGGCTGAACGAGGAGCGCCTCGTTATCGCAGCGGAGTGTATCGGCCTGGGCGAACTCGCCGTCGACAGAGGTGTCAAATACGCCAACGAGCGAGAGGTGTTCGAGCGACCAATCGGCCAGAACCAGGCTATCCAGCATCCACTTGCCGAGGCGCACACACGGGTCCAGGCGGCCAAAGCGATGACTTATAGCGCTGCCGACCAGGTTGACGACGACGATAGCGAGGTCGGTGCACGGGCGAACATGGCAAAATATCTTGCAGCCGATGCAGCGTTCGATGCAGCCGACGCAGCAGTGCAGACGCACGGCGGATTCGGCGTCGCACGGGAGTACGATGTGGAGCGCTACTTCAGAGAGGCACGGCTGACGAGGCTCGTCCCAATCGCACAGGAACTCGTGTTGAACTACGTCGGCGAGCAGGTGCTCGGACTTCCACGGTCGTACTGAGAGGAAGTCTCGTATGTCGTCATGGGTTTCTCGCCGCACGTCGTGGCGAGAATCGCTGTACTGGTACGTGGTTGCCCCTGACTGCGACCAGGTTTATATCTTCGGCTGCCGAAGAGAGTTACAATGTCCGAGCAACCAGGTCGAGAGCTAGTCGAGGGGTGGCACGGACGCTACTACGAGGACTTTGAGACGGGACACATCTACAAACATCCGTTCGGGCGAACCGTCACCGAGACGGACGACGTGTGGCTTACGAACGTGACGATGAACCTGAATCCAATGCACTTCAACGAGGTGTACGCTGCCGAGACGGAGTTCGGTGAACGACTCGTGAACGGACTGGTGGTCATCGCTATGGCCGTCGGCATGAGTGTCATCGATGTCTCGATGAACGCTACGGCGAACCTCGGATACGACAAGGTTCGCCATCATGCGCCCGTGTTCCACGGCGATACGCTGTTCGTCGAGAGTGAAGTACTCGAAACACGTGAGAGTGAGTCTCGCGAGCACGTCGGAATCGTGAGGACGGAACTTCGAGCGTACAACCAGGACGACGAACTGGTGCTCTCGCTCGAACGGACGCCGATGGTTCGAAAGCGCAGCCACGCCAACCCTGGTGCTGAACGGCCGCCAGGATGGCCTGCTGATGTTGGAACTCAGCCAGACGACCTCGACGAACGAGGGTGAGACTGCGATGGAGATAACGAGTCGGCTGACGGACAAACTGGAGCCAGTTTCCCCTCAGGAAGCGGCGACTCTCGTTCCCGACACTGCAACGGTCGCCGTGAGCGGATTCGGCAGCGTCGGATATCCGAAAGCAGTACCCGTTTCGCTCGCTGGCAGTGGTCGGGAACTGGCGCTGACGATACTCAGTGCTGGGAGCGTGGGTGATGAGATTGACACCGAACTAATCGAAGCGGGTGCTATCGAGCGTCGGTTGCCTTACCAGTCCCGGGCGGCTTCACGTGAAGCAGCCAACGCGAGAGTCATCGCATTTCAGGATAGGCACATCTCTCGACTGGGGGATGACGTCCTGCTCGGGAACGTACCTTCGCCGGACATCGCAGTCGTCGAGGCTATTGCTGCTGGCAGTGACTGGTTCATCCCGTCGATGTCGCTCGGGCAGACTCAGACGTTCGTCGAGGCCGCCGAGTCCCTCATAATCGAGGTCAATCACGCCCAGCCGCTCGAACTCCAGCGTTTCCACGACGTCAGTCGAGTCGGACCGCCACCACGGAGCCAACCAATCGAGTTGACCCACCCGGGTCAGCGTCTGGGCACGCCACGAGTCACGTTCAACAGCGATACGCTGGTTGCCGTCGTCGAGACCGACCGGAAAGATCAAGCCTACGAGTTCCGGACACCGACGGCGGCAGACACTGCCGTCGCCGATAATCTCGTGCAGTTTCTACGGGCAGAGATGGATACGAACCCGGCGCTCGCAGACTCGATGTGTCTGCAATTCGGTGTCGGAAGCCTCGGAAACGCGCTGGTGGGTGCGTTCGAAGACACTAACTTTCAGGGGCGAGACCTCCTCTATTATGGGGAGGTCATACAGGATGGGTTGCTCGATCTGCTGGACGCCGGGACGCTCGAAGTGGCGAGTGCAACGTCGCTCGCGCTATCTACTGACGGGACCAGACAGCTGTTCGAGAATCCGGAGCGATACGCTGACCGAATCATCCTTCGACCAGCATCTCTCTCGAACCGAGGAAGTCTCATCGACCGATTCGGCGTCGTCGCGGTCAACAGTGCGCTCGAAGTCGACCTCTACGGCCACGTGAACTCGACGCACATCGGCGGCACACAGATACGCAACGGCATCGGTGGGAGCGGCGACTTCACTCGTAACGGCATGCTCAGTATCATCGCGCTTCCATCGACAACGCAGAACGGAGATATCTCACGAATTGTCCCGAAGGTGCCACACGTCGACCACACGGAACACGACGTAGACGTCGTGGTAACCGAACATGGTGTGGCTGACATCCGTCCCCTCTCTCCGGTCGAGGTGGCAGAAACACTCATCGACAACTGTGCAGACCCCGACTACCGCGACGCACTCCAGAGATATCTCGACGCAGCGAGAACAGAATCAGGACACGAACCACACCTTCCGTCTCTCGTTCAGTCCTGGCCGGACGACGAAATTTAAC
>PUMG01000122.1 GCA_003551265.1 Halovenus sp. | reverse complement strand
CTTCATGTTATACTCTGAAGTCATATATATTTTCCCGGCACACATATATGGGTACCAGAGGGGTGAGTCATCCAGAGTGATAGCAAAAGCCGTCAGGATTTTGCCTGCCAGTCTCATCGCTCGGGGTGTGTCGGCGGGTCGAACCCACCACGAATCAGCGGTCTGGCGATGTGTCGCCGGGCACACGGCGGCACCTCGTACCACCCCTCCTCGATATCGCGCTCGACTGGTCGGTCGACTTTGCCTCTCGCGCTGGTTCGACAGTCACGACAGCGATAGCCCGCGTTCCGTCCGGCGGATTTCATCGACTTACCACACTCGGGACAGTCAGGTGTGACGCGCTCTGACCTGACGAGGTCTCTGACTGCGAACTTCTCCAGTTTGAGCGTTCCGTTGCTGACCTCGCCACAGACAGTGAGTCGGTCACCCACGCGGAGCGAACGCACGTGATCTCGAAACCGTTTCGTCGGCTCGAACGCCGCCACGTCGAGCGTTTGATTACTATTTTCGCTCGCACTGCACCCCTCACTCGTCCCGCACTTCCCAACTCTGAGGAAGACGTGGCCGCCTTCCCGTGTCTCGGGTGGTTCGACGACCTCGGCCGTCAGTCGGTAGGCGTGTCCGTCCTCGACTGTTTCGAGCGTTCCATCCTGCAGGTGAGCGTCGGTGCCCTGGTTGGTCACGAACAGACGCCCCCGGTCGGCCGGTTCGCTCTCGATACCAGTCGCAGCCGCACGGACCGCCTGGGGGTCGTCGCCACGAATCCCGTGGAGAATCGGACACGGCGTCCGGGGGACACAGACCGGAACTTCTTCGCCGCGGTCGACGGTGTCCCAGACGGTCGGGTAGTACGACTCAGCAACGTCGAGTACCGAGTCGTACTCAACCTCGCGGTCAGTCCCCCACCGCTGGGGCTGGCGGTAGGAGATGTACTCGTAGGTCCACTCGTCGAAGGCACGCCACGCGCCGACGGCCGCGAGTGCGCCGATGACCCCTCGGCCGTTTCCTCGCATTCGACTCTCGAAACCGACCGTCTCGACGAGTTCAACAGCGCGCTCACGGTCGTGGTGTTCACAGACAGCAGCGGCCGCGAAATCGGCGACGCTTTCAGGGACGTCGTCCGGGTCACAGTCGGCGACCACGAGCCCAGGGTTCGTTCGCTCGTCATCGGTGACGGCGCGGTCGAGGGCACTGCTGGCGAGTTCGAGCGCGGTCTCGCTGTCGACGTCGCAGTGAATCGCGAGGGCAGCGTTCCCCCGCGTCTTGTGCTCGACGGCGGGGTTCAGCCGAACGAGAAGCGTCCGTTCGACCGCACCGACCGAGTCGAGGCGCTCGGCGAGTCGGGTGGCGACGTAGGTCGTACACATCCCGAGCGTCCGGGAGTCGGTGTCGTCGAGACCGATGACAGTCACAGCCGCTCCTAACGCCGTTGCGAACAAACCCCTTTCGAGAGCCGAGAGACGACAAAACCGGCAGACGACAGACAGGCCGCCACAACGTATATATGCGATGAATAGCTAGGTATCACAAGAACACGCATGTCCCGGTCTGCACTGGTTGGCAACGTCACAGCGATGCTCGAGGATGCTGGGTTTCTGGTCAGCGACCGCTGTGCGATTCGACCCAAGAGTTTCGACGTGGCCGCTCGCCGGGGAGAGGACGTGTTGCTGGTGAAGATTCTGGGGAACATCGACGCCTTCGATGCGGTCACTGGTGACGAGATGCGCCGCCTGGGGACGTATCTGAACGCCACGCCGCTGGTGTTAGGTCTCAGAACGCGCGACGAGGAGCTTCACCCGGGTGTCGTGTACTTCAGACACGGCGTACCGGTGCTCTCGCCGGACACCGCGATGGACCTGTTCGTCGAGGGGGTACCGCCGCTGGTGTACGCCGCTCCCGGTGGTCTCTACGTCAACATCGACAGCGACGTGCTCAGAGGGGCCAGACAGGACCGCGAGTGGTCGCTCGGCCGCCTCGCCAAGGAACTCGGCGTCTCCCGTCGAACCGTCTCGAAGTACGAAGACGGCATGGACGCCAGCGTCGAGGTGGCTGCACAGCTCGAAGAGCTGTTCGACGAGCCACTCACCTCCCCTGTCAGCCTCCTCGAAGAGGAGTCCGTCAGGGACCTCGACGACCCACCAGCAGGTCCCGACGTCGACCCCGGTGACGAGGCCATCGTTACTGTTCTCACCAGAGTCGGCTACGATGTCTACCCGACCGAACGCGCCCCGTTCAAGACGGTCAGCGAGGACGAAGGCAAGCATGCACAGGTACTCACTGGACACTCGGAGTTCACGAAAACAGCCGAGAAACGTGCGCGTATCATGTCCTCCGTAGGCAAAGTGACACGGACCCAGTCGGTGTACGTCGTCGACCGTGCGCACCGCGACTCGGTCGAAGGGACGGCCATCGTCGAGCAGTCCGAGATGGAAACTGTCGAAGACGCCGACGAGTTCCGCAACCTCATCCTCGACAGAGTCGAAGAGAACCCCGCCTGAGAGTTCTCGTGAGTGTTGTGTTGATAACGCGCTACGTGTAGTTCTGTTCCAGATACTCGACGATATCAGAGCTTTCTGGCATCCCTTCGATGCCGTTGTCGTGGTCGACGAGGACAGGAACGCCAGTCTGTCCGCTTATCTCTTCGACTTCGGTCCGCTCGCTGTGTGCCTGGGGCACCTCGTGGGACTCGTATTCGAGTCCGAGTTCGTCGAGTTTGTCGGTTACTTTCGCACAGAACGGACAGCCCGGAAGTTCGTACAGTTCGAGAGTTGCCATCGAGCGGATGTATGGACCGAACAAGTATGAAAGAGGCGATGTTGTGCGAAGGTGGTACAGAACCGAACAGCGACGGGCGTTGTTGACAGTCACTTCGAGGCAGCGTCAGCGAGCAGATCGGAGGCAGTGACGAGCGATTCGAGTTCGACACCGACATCTGCGAGATTTTCGCGGCCGCCCTCTTCACGGTCGACGACGACGAGGACGCGTTCGACGGTGGCTCCCGCCGCTCTGAGCGCCTCGACGGCGTCCACTGCGCTCTGTCCCGTCGTCGCGATGTCTTCGAGCACCACGACCTCTTCGCCGTCAGCCAGTCGCCCCTCGATTCGGTTGCCGGTACCGTACTCTTTGCTTTTTTTGCGGACGATGACGTAGGGGTTTCCCGAGACGACGCTCGTCGTTGCGGCGAGCGGGACCGCACCGAGGGCAACGCCAGCGAGTTTTGTCTCGCCGACGCGTTCGGCAAACGCCTGGGCAATCGCGGCGAGGCAGTCGGGGTCGGTCTCGAACAGGTACTTGTCGACGTAGTAGCTGCTCGTTCCACCGTGAGAGAGTTCGAACTCGCCGAATCTGACGGCATCGGCCGAGCGGAGCAGGTCGATGAGCGCGTCGGTCATACGTCGGAGCAGGAAACGAGTTGTAATGGCTCTGGCGGTCTGTCCTTTTGCCTCTCCGTTGAGTGAACAGACCCCACCATCATACGTTGCTTCAGAATAGTGTATCTATGAAAATATAGTACAATATTAAATCGGCTCATCTATCTCTGTGCCTTCTATTCAAACACAAATTTAAATAACGCTTTCAGATAATATACTTGAAAAAGCGCGCGTGTCTGTTCCTAATGTTGGGTAACTTTTTTGCTGATTCGATAATTGCACCAGAACGCTTTTCAGACAATCATGCACAATATTGTGACTATGAAGGAAACGCACACGTCACGTCCAGAGTCGATGTTCGTTCGTCCGTCCAGCCCAATCGGGTACCTAGCCATACTTATGGCACTCATAACGGGTGTCCTCCATCTGGTGGCTTCAACAAACGCGATCGAGATGAGTCTGGTACTCGCTGTTCTCTTTATCCTCAACGGACTCGGATTTATCGGGGGATCCATTCTTTATTTGACCCGATTCTGGCGGCGGTGGTTGTTCCTTGTCGCGGCACTCTATTCGGTAGTAACGATTCTGGCACTCTTTCCGGTACAGGGATGGGGTATGGAAGCGTTCTACGTGGATGGAAATCTCAACCCCCTTGCAGTAATCACGAAAGCTGCCGAAGCGATACTTGCTATCTGTGTGCTGTATTTGTATATAATAAACGACAGATGGTCTTGAAGAGCTGTCAGTGCGCAGAGACACCCATTTCGTGTACGTGAGGTCGCGCACTGTGAGCTCAGAGAGGCCGGAACCAAGATGAGTCACAACCCCTATGATGACCGGGGCCCCAAAGCAACTCGAATGAAGGTCTTCGGGTCGAGTGGAGTTCGTGACGTCGCTCTGGAAGCGCTCTCGCCGTCGAAGGCGCTCGCCATTTCACAGGCTGCGGGAGCGCTGTTTCGCGAACGGAATACTCGCGTTGCGGTCGGCCGAGACACCCGACGGACAGGGTCGATGTTCGTCCACGCTGTCGCCAGCGGTCTGACGAGTGTCGGCTGTGACGTCTCCCGTCTCGGGGTCGTGCCGACGCCGTCGCTACAGGCGTACTGCGAGCGCGAGGGCGTTCCCGGTGTGATGGTCACCGCCTCACACAACCCGCCGGAGTACAACGGCATCAAACTCATCGGCGACGATGGTGTCGAGTTGACCCGCGAGACGCTCGACCGGGTCGAGAGCCGACTCGACGACGACCCGGCACTCACTGTGTGGGACAACGCAGGCACGGTCCGGGCCGTCGAGAACGCGAATCGAACGTACCGGACACAACTTCTCGACGCCGTCGACCGCGAGACAATCGCGGCCGCAGAGTTGACCGTTGCGCTCGACCCCGGCCACGGCGCAGGCGCGCTGACGAGTCCCGAGTTCTTCCGCGACCTCGGGTGTACGGTCAAGACCATCAACGCTCAACCCGACGGGCGCTTCCCCGGCCGGAACCCAGAACCCGTCAGTGCAAACCTGGACGACCTCGCACAACTGGTTGCGGCCACGAACGCGGACATCGGCATCGCTCACGACGGCGATGCAGACCGCGCAATCTTCTTCGATGAGACAGGTGCGTTCGTCGAGGGCGACGCCGCACTCGCTGCGCTAACGGCAGCCGAAGCCGACGCTGGCGACACGATCGTCTCAGCGGTCAACGCCTCCCAGCGACTCGTCGACGTCGCTACCGACGTCGGTGCCACCCTGGAGTTGACCCCTATCGGCAGCACCTACATCATCACTGCCATCCGAGAACTCCAGGCCGCGGGTGAGTCCGTCGCAATCGCTGGGGAGGGCAACGGTGGCATCATCTACCCTGCGTATCGAATCGCCCGCGATGGTGCGTACACGGCTGCCCGACTGTGTGAGCGCCTCGCCGAGAGACCACTGAGTGACCTCGTCGGTCCCTATGACGGTTACACCAACGTTCGCCACAACATCCCCTATCGAGACGACAGCGAACGAGACGCGATGGTCGCGGCCATCGAGCAGGTTGCACGAGATGCTGACGTACACGTGGAGACAACCGACGGCTACCGTCTCGACTATGGTGACGCGTGGGTCCTCGCTCGACCGAGCGGCACTGAACCGGTGGTTCGTGTCTACGCCGAAGCCAGAGAGCGCGCGCGGGCAGAGACCCTCGCCCGAGACATGGTCGAATCCATCACCTGAAATCAGGACTCCTCGCCCAGATACTCCTCCTGTATCCGAACGACCTCCGTCGAGTCCGTACAGGCAGCGTAGCGCCGGAGCGGTTCCTCGTTGAGGTCGAGAAACGTCTCTCCCCACGAGAAGTGAGCGAGAATCTCCTCGGCCTGTTCGCGCTCGCCGAGGATACACAGCGCCCCGGCGAACGCCTCGACGGTGTTCAATTGAAACGGGGTCCCGTAGTTGATGGGGTTGCTGGCGACCAGAAACGGGAGCGCCCGGTGGACGCCGTCGAGGTCGAACGCCTCCCTCTCGGCAGTCTCCCAGGAACAATCGAGCGCGACCAGTCGCGTGTGTGACTCGCCGTCAGCAGGAGAGAGCGCTCTGTCGACGAACGGGTTGAGCACGATACCCGACGGAGTCGCTCGCGTCGAGCGATGTAACTCGACCTCACCGAATTTCGCCAGGCGACGCGCCGTACACTTTTTGGGGTCATCGTTGCCCTCGTAGCGAACGTGTAGCTCCACACCGGCAGGTACGCTGTGCGTTGATATAGGGATTATCGGACCTGGACAGCGATTCTCGCCACGACGATATCAGCCCCCTGAACAGTTAAGTGTTCGAACGTAAAACAGAGTCGCATGGTTCGAGAAGGTGACAGCGCACCACTGTTCGAACTCCCCGGCGTGCGAAACGGGGAGATCGAGCAGATAGCGCCGAGGGAGACAATAGGGGAGGAGATTCTGATTCTCGCGTTCTATCCGGGTGATTTCAACCCGGCCTGTGATAACTTCTCAACAGACCTCGACGACCTGGCGCTGCTGTCGATGCAGCGAGACATCTCGGTGGTCGCGATTTCGGGTGACAGCGTCTTCAGCCACCGCGCGTTCGCCGAGGAGTACGACATCCGGATACCACTGCTCACGGATATCGATGGCGGTGTCGCATCGGAGTACGGCGTTCTCGCCGCCGACGACGGGCATCTGAGCGAACGGGCGGTGTTCGTCCTCGACCACGCCGGAGACGTGGAGTACGCCTGGGTCGCCGAGAGCATCGACGAGTTGGCACCACTTGAAGAGGTACGCGCAGCAATCGAGGGAATCAGCGATGATGCGACCGCAGAAACACGGTATCGAGAGGGGTATGCAAGCTACGTGGACGGACGAGAGGCGTTCACCAGTGCGATGGGTAACAACGAGCAGCGGCAGTGGCTCGACGCCGAGCACGAGTTCAG
>PUMG01000002.1 GCA_003551265.1 Halovenus sp. | reverse complement strand
GACACCGCGTTGGTGTTGTACTCTACAGTCGGTGCGGTGAACGTTGGCTTGCCAGCGTTCTTGCCGGCCTTCATGCGTTCGACCGCGCTCCGAAGGCTGTCGGCGGCGAGGTTCACCGCGCCGATGCACAGATCCGAGTGTAACTCCGTGTCCTCGCGGATCTGCTTGTAGGCGAGCGACTGAAGGCGCGTTCTGGATGTGATAACGTAGCCGTCCTCGTCTCGTTCCCATCCACGGTCTGCGAACCGTTGGGCGACCTCTCGGAACGTTAGCATCGTCCGTTTGAGGTCGTCCCGCCGGTCGTCGGGAATGGCGAGTTTGACGCGGGCGGTGCGTTTCAATACCACATACCACATGTGGCCGCATAGTATTATAAACGTTCGGGAGTTGGCCGGCCACCGAACGCCGGTTGCGGAACAGAGCGTACGCGATTCCCGCCCGCCGTGGAGTGGTCTGCATATGTTTTGACCCTATCTCAAACCTCGTTCAGCCGTGTTTGGCTGTAGTCTCGATTTGCCAGCTATCGAGGGGTTCAGCTGTTTCGCTGATCACTCAACGGCGGGACCCCCTCGCTGTTGAAAGGTGGGTTTCCCCCGCCAGTTCTACCGGATGGCGATATGTCAACACTCACACTCACTGTTTTATGATCAGAAGACAAACGAGAGCTATGGAAATCCGTCATGTCGAAGGAGAATCTGACGTAAGAGGTCTCATCAGGGCACACGGATTGGCGTGGCGTGAAGCCTACGAGGGATTGCTCCCTCCCGAAATTCTTCAGAACCAGCCCGTTACTCCAACTGAGGAGGACGTCCAACGCTGGTACGAAGGACTACGTGAGAATCAAGAAGGCGTTCTCGTTGCCGTTGACGATGCGGGAGTTGTTCGAGGCTTTATCGACATTCGGTGGGGCGATTCAGAGACCAAAGAGTTTGTCGGCGATGACGAAGCCGACCTGAAAGCAATCTACGTGGAACCTGACTGGTGGGGGAGAGGAGTCGGCACTGCGTTGCTTGAACGCGCGCTGGAATTACTCCCTGAAACCGTTGAGGCAGTACGACTCGAGGTGTTTGAAGAGAATGAGGATGCGAAACGGTTCTACGAAGCACAGGGATTCGAACGAACAGATACTGGAGAATTCGACATCGCAGGGCGTTCGTATCCGACGAGCATTTACACACTCTTTCTGTGACATATCTTCGGCACCTCGTTACATTCCGGGAGATGAGGGGCAGAAACCCGAGAACGGTCCGTCTGGGCAAGAACAAATTATCTTTTTGTTCATCCGCCCCGCAATGCAGGTATGCTCGTCGTCACAAACACGTTCTACGTCGACCCGGCGTACCACGAGGAGTTCGAACAGCGCTTTCGCAGCCGGATGGGTGCAGTCGAAGAGATGGACGGTTTCGTCCGGTTCGAGTTTCACACACCGGTCGACCACGGACACATCGAAACGGAGACACACGCTGCAGTGACGTACTGGGAGTCGATGGACGCCTTCGAGGGGTGGACCGAGAGCGAGGCGTTCAGAGAGGCGCACCGAAACCCGCCCCCGGAAGAGTGGTTCACCGACGACGGTCCGGTGACGATTCACGAGGTCGCGTTCGACGCCGACGGCGAGTAATCGCTACTTGTCGTTTGTCTCCAGATGCAGTTCTGTGGGCAGCTGACCCCCCCGGAGAGCCAGTTCGAGCCGCTGAGCCGTCTCGAAATCTTGCGTCTGAAGAACGAACGATGGGTTCTCCACGAACTCACTATTCTCGATGACAGTGGCAAGGGACGGCCCCATCGAAGCACCGTGAATCAGCTCACCGTCAAAGCGCGTGTAGAGACAGTACTCGTCGGCGTCGGGCTGATCAGACGAGTCAAACGAACACTGCTCGACACCGTCCGTCGTAAAGCTACTCTCTGCCATTACCGTAGCGTACTGCTCGGCAGCCTCTTCAGACAGCTGGATTGGGACGTGCGGAGCTGGGCTCTCTCCATTTGCTCTCTGTGCCGTCGACACCTGCGCAATGTCATCCTGTGTAACCACCGTCTCCATCACCGGTTCGTCGGCATCGGGGTCGGGGTACCCCGCTACAAGCTCGACGCGAAGCGGTTCGAGGAGATCCTCGACCCGGTCCGCTTCAGCCTCGTGACCGTCGAGGACGACCGCGGGACGCTCCTCGTGTTTCGCGACTGATGCGTCGACATCAGTCTCGTCGAGACGCGTCTCGACGACGTCGAGGATGACATCCAGTGTCTCGTCCGTAACCCCGGCGCGAACCTCGACCTCGTCCGTGCCGACGTCTGCGGCCTCGAGAGCCTCGACGAAGTCGGATTCGGAGACATCGTCGTACACCTCGACGACGTCCGTGCCGACCCGAGTGCGGATCTGGCCGAACGTGAGGTCCAGTTGGTCCACGAGAGTCTCCTCAACCGCCCATGGGTTCGACAGGTCCACGCCGTCTGCCAGCGTCCCCTCTGGAACCCCGACGAGAGACTCCGGGCCATCCGTCTCGTCATCCGATTCACTCCCGTTGTCGCCGTCAGCGGCGTCGCCGGTTTCGTCGTCAGCATCGTCCTCGTCGTCGCCGAGACAGCCGGCCAGGACGGCGGAGAGAACTGTACAACCAGCGAGGAGAGCATCTCGCCGCGTCGTTCGTGAAGGGACCAATTCGTTGACAGTCATCGTCTATTGGGATGTTATTTTTGGCTTTGGTATAAGTTTTCTGTACTATTTCAGATTCTCTCACCCGGTTTTGGTGCGTGGGTGCCCGATGTACCCGACCCTGGTAATATCCGCCGGTGACGAAGTACCGATACGACGCCGGTTCCAAAGACATTGTAGATGACACGAGTCGACGCCGGAAGGGTTTCTCTGGGCGAGTTCACGTTCGAGTGTGGCGAGACGATTCCAGACCTCGAAATCGCCTACGAGAGCTACGGCGAGTACGACGGAGAAAGCGACGAGCCCACGACCAACGCGGTGCTCGTCTGTCACGCCCTCACCGGCAGTCAGAACGTCGCGGCGCTCGGGGAAGGTGACAGTGGGCAGGCCGGACAGGCGCGTGCGTGGTGGAACGACATCGTCGGGCCGGGCAAGGCAATCGACACGAACCGTTACTACGTCGTCTGTGCGAACGTCCCGGGGTCGTGTTATGGCTCGTCTGGTCCGTCGAGTGTAGCCCCGGACGGCCGCGCATCGGGTGAACACGGTCGCTGGGGAAGCGCGTTCCCGCCGGTGACTGTCACAGACTGGACCCGGGCACAGCGACGACTCCTCGATTCACTCGGAGTTGGCCGACTTCACGCGGTTGTAGGTGGGAGCGTGGGTGGAATGAACGTCCTCGAATGGGCCGCACGCTACCCTGACGACGTGAACCGGGTTGTCCCGATTGCCGCAGCAGGACGACTCGACGCCCAGTGTCTCGCACTCGATGCAATTGCCCGCCGGGCCATCCGTGCGGACCCGAACTGGAACGGTGGCGACTACTACGGAGGCGACCCACCGCGCGACGGACTGGCGCTGGCGCGTCAGGTCGGTCACGTGATGTACCTCTCGAAGGAATCGACCGCCCGAAAGTTCGGCCGACGGTCGGCGGGTCACGCGAGAAACGGGTTCGAGTTCCCCAGCGACCCTGCCCGTGAGTTCTTCCCCTATCGCGAGGTTGAATCCTACCTCGACTACCAGGCGTCGGCGTTCGTCGACCGGTTCGACGCGAACAGCTACCTCTATCTGTCGCGAGCGATGGACGAGTACGACCTCGCCGACAGCTACGGGAGTGACCGGGCGGCGCTCGCGGCGTTCGAGGGAGAGGCGCTCGTGATGTCGTTCACTGCAGACTGGCACTTCACGGTCGAACAGAGCGCAGCCCTCGTCGAGGCGTTCCGCGAGACCGATACCCCCGTCGCCAACCACGTCGTCGAATCCGACCACGGTCACGATGCGTTCCTCGTCGAACCGGGCAACGTCGGTCCGCCGCTCGCCGATTTTCTCGCCGATGGCGTCGACGGCCGGGCCGTCCGCGACCGTCCGCTCCCGGAGACAGAACACGCGTCGTCGTTCCCGCGGGTTCACAGCGGTCTCTTTCAGGGGTAAGCCATCGCTTACGGCGACTTCGTGACGAAAATCAGTGACAGTCGGCGCACTCACTCGGCCCAGTCTGGGTCAGTGCGTGGGGGGCTAAAGATATCGACTCCTTCGAGCGGCTGGTCTCCTCGATTCTCCACGGAGTGCGGTTCGTCGCCTGCCAGCACGTACGACTCTCCCGGAGTGACGACGAGTTCACTCCCGTCTTCGAGAATGAACGTCGCCTCGCCACCGGAGACAAACCCACTCTGTTCGTGGTGGTGGCTGTGCATCGGCACGGTTGCGCCGGGTTCGATTCGAAAGTGCTGCACGCTCGTGTGCTCGCCGGCAGCGAGCTGTGCCAGGTGGACGCCGTCCAGTACTTCGACTTCGTCGCTCTCGTCGAGTGAAACGTGTTCCATGATGGTATCTCACTCTCCAGACCCATAAGTGTCGACAGCGGCAGTACCTGACTCTACAGCCGCGCGTAAATACCGCCCTGCCGAACGGAGCGTATGTCAGACGACCCATCCGAGTTCCGTTTCGACACCCAGAGCGTCCACGCCGGGACCGACCCGGACCCGAGCACAGGCGCGCGCGCACCGCCACTTCACCAGACAACCTCGTTCGTCTTCGAGGACGCCGACCACGCAGCACGGCTGTTTGCACTGGAAGAGGAGGGGTTCATCTACTCGCGGTTGTTCAACCCGACGGTGGCACAGCTGGGCGAACGCCTGGCTGCGCTCGAAGGCGGCGTCGGTGCAGTACCGACCGCTTCGGGGATGGCTGCACTCGACCTCGTGACGTTCCTGCTCGCGTCCGAGGGTGACAATATCGTCACCGCCGACGCACTCTACGGCGGAACGTACACCTACTTCACCCACAGCGTCGAACGCCGTGGCGTGACGACCCGCTTCGCCGATACGCTCGATTACGAGGCCTACGAGGAGGCAATCGACGAGAACACCGCGTACGTCCACCTCGAAACCATCGGCAATCCCGCACTCACGACGCCCGACATCGAGCGAGTCGCAGCAATCGCACACGACAACGGTGCGCCGCTGTTCGTCGACAACACCTTCGCTACCCCAGCGCTGTGCCGGCCGCTCGAACACGGGGCAGACATCGTCTGGGAGTCGACGACGAAGTGGATTCACGGCGCTGGCTCGACCATCGGCGGCGTCGTCGTCGACGGCGGCTCGTTCCCCTGGGCGGAGTACCCCGAGAAGTACCCCGAACTGGCACAGGAGAACCCTGCCTACCACGGTGTCAACTTCGCCGAGCGCTTCGGCGACGCTGCACTCACCTACGGCGCAATCGCTCGCGGAGCCCGTGACCTCGGGAACTCACAGTCGCCGTTCGACGCCTGGGTCACCCTCCAGAAACTCGAATCCCTCTCGCTACGTGTCGAGCGCCACTCCGAGAACGCTCTCGCGGTTGCACAGTTCCTGCAAGAACACCCGGACGTCGAGTGGGTTTCCTACCCCGGTCTCCCCGACCACGAGACGCACGAGGAGGCGAGTGCGTATCTCGATGGTGGGTTCGGTGGGATGGTGACCTTCGGCGTGGGCGAGTTCGATGCCGCGAAAGCAACCGTCGAGAACACTGAACTCGCGTCGCTGTTGGCGAACGTCGGCGATGCAAAGACGCTCGTCATCCACCCTGCCTCGACGACACACCAGCAACTCACCGAAGAAGAACAACTCGCTGCTGGCGTCACCGGTGACATGGTCCGCCTCTCCGTGGGTATCGAAGATGTCGACGACATCACCGAAGACCTGGCCCAGGCTATCGAGAACGCACGTTCCTGACCCCGATTATTTGTTTTTCCGTCGCCGTTTGATTTATACGTATGCGTGAATACATATACTGTTGGAGATATCATGGCAACAAGAAGTTCCAACCCGCTAGTTACCTGGTACGGAAGTCGAATTGGGAAGCCGTCGACAGACGACGAGGCAATCGGGTACTGGGTATTCGTCCTCGGCGTGTTGCTGGGGTTCGTCGGCATCCTGTTCGTGATGTTGAGCGAGAGCCCGGGCGAGACGATACGCGGCATTGGAATCGGGATGGCTGCGCTGGGACTGGTGCTGTTGCTCATCGGACCGATCATCCGACTCCCGCTCAAGCGGACCGGGACCGTGCTCTCGTATCTCGGTGCGGCAATCTGTCTGGCTGCCATCGCGTGGTTTGCGACGGCGTTTCCCGACAGCTGGGGTGCGGCGTTCGAGCACTCCGAGGTTCTGATTATTGGGCTGTACGGGCTGGGAATTTTCGTCATCGCTCTTGGTGGCGTGTTCGTTCCGCTGCTGACGAGTCCACGGGAAGAACAGGAGGCGGCCGAACACCGCGCAGCAGAGGCGGAATCGACCCGTGACGCGGCGATTGCGGAGGCAGAAGAGCGTGGACGAAAAGCCGCAGAAGCGGAAGCCGAACGCGAGCGTCTGGAGGCGGAACTCGCCCAGATTGGCGAGAGTCAGTCACAGTTCGAACTGTACGTCGACAGAGGCGGCAAGCACCGCTGGCGACTTCGCCACCGCAACCGCAACATCCTCGCCGACAGCTCACAGGGCTACGCCTCACGGCAGAAGGCACAGCAGGGACTGAGCGCCGTCAAGCGTGACGCCTTCGGTGCAGCAGTCGTCGACCTGCAACAGTTCGAGGGCGTGACAGTCGAGGAGACTGACGACGCAGTCGAGGGCGAGGACGCACCGGCGTTCGTCGAGGAGGTCGAGAGTCAGGCCGCGTTCGAAG
>PUMG01000324.1 GCA_003551265.1 Halovenus sp. | reverse complement strand
TCGCCGACGTGAACGCCGCCACGAACTCCTCGATGTACTGCAGCGCCGTCGACCACGACCGGATCCGCCTGAGCTGCGCATCCAACACCCGCCACTCCCGCGCCGCCCCCACAGCAAACGGGAACACCGGCAACCGCGCCCACGTATCAGCGAACGACCGCGCCGGCACATCACCAAGCCGCGCCGCCGGCCGCCCACCCGGATCACCCGTCACCGACACTGCGAACGAACTCGTCGCCAACACCGTCCGATGCGGCACAACCTCGACATCAGCACCAGGACCCGTCACCGCAAGCCACAACTCATCGAACTCGTGACCCGCCCGGTAATTATCGAGCAACGACGCCACGAGCAACGTGTGGAACTTCAACGACGAATACGGGTAAAACGGCGACTCACTGAACGCAGCCGGAACCGACGCCTCCAACCACGCTGCATGCGCCGCCTCCGCATCCGTGATTTCAACCAACTCCCGCAGCGACTCCTCCACAGTCCCGGACGCGCTCGTCGACACGACCTCACCAGTCAACACCGACAACCGCCGCCACGACGCGTGCGCATCCATCGTTTGCTCTGGCGACCCGCGCGGCCGACTCAATAACGCCGCATCCTCATCCGCACCAAGCGGAACCTCTTCGTTTACCCGTGTCCCACCGAACCACGACGCAGCAGCCTCGTGTCCCCGCGACCGCGCCTTATGCACATCGTGCCGGTACACCGCTACCATCGGCTCCACGCCCGACTCAGACCCCTCCGCATCCACAGCGGCCGGAACCGACCCGTCAGTCACCCTCACCACCCCGCCGACCCTCGTCAGTAGCACGCTCCTGCACCGACCGAAGCTCCGACGCCGGCGAACACAACTCGTCCAACTCATCGTCTCCCGACACCCCAGTCTCATCCTCACCACACCCCTCCTGCTCCACATCATCGCCCGACATGCACTGACTCTGCGCCGACCGCAACGACGATTCCACCGGCTGCAACTCATCGAGACCCGCATACTCACGCTCGCCGCCATCTTCCCTGACCGGGTCATCATCGCTCATACCGACTCACCTCCAGACTCATTATCATCAGTCGGCATCGGCAAATCACCGTCACGCGCCGCCACACGCGCCTGCAACGCCCTGACGAACTCCGGCCGGCACTCCGACCGCCACAACTCATCCTTCTCCTCCATCGCCGACGTCGTCGCCTGCGCCCGATTGAACACACGCCGCACCTCCTGCTCGGTGTACAACGGGTTGATCACCCACACGTCAGCAATCCCAGCGCCGAAATTCCGCGCCCCACCCACCTGGAACGCGTACTCGTCACTGTGCGCATCAAGGAACGACACCGCTTCCAACAACAGCCCAACGAACTCCGGCTTCAACTCCCGGAGCGTCAACTTCCACGTCCCCTCAACGTTTCCAAGCACGTCACGATCCGCCTGGCGCAGCGGCAGCCCACCGTCTTCCTCGTTCCGCGACCGCACCTGATTCGAGATCTGTCGGTAGTGCGCCTCCGCCTCCCCGTTCAAGACATCCACCTGTCGCCGAATCGGCGAAAACGACACCGGGCGACGCAGCAACTTCCCCGGCTGATCACCGAACCCACCGAACAAGTCGTAGACGACGCACCCATCGTCGTGTCCGTCGAGACACGCACCTTTCTCGTGGTACCCCGAGTCGAGGTCACGCTCGTACGTCTCCGCACGCATGTAATCCGCATTCGGCTCACCCGGATGGCACGCAGTCGCACCAGCAACCTGGACGACCTCCTCACACCCGTGTCGCAGCCACCCGCTCAGGGTGAACGGCGAAATCTGTCCTTCAATCTGATTCATCGCATCATCCGCCTCATACCGATCCGCCGACGCATGATGCCGATCCGTGACGATCCCATCACCCGGCGACAGCAGATCGATTTCCAACCCAACGTACACATCCGGCAGCAACATCTCCTCCACCGACCGCGGCACATCCAACTCGACATCAAGATGCGAATCCACGACGCCCGACGTCATCGCTGCTCACCCCAGAACAACCCGCGAACCACGTCACCATCCGCCCCATCGGCTCGACGACGCGCCTCACCAACAGACACCTCCACCAATGACTCAGCGGACTCTCGCTCCTCAGCACCGGAAGCAACGCTCGTACCCGTGCTACCACCATCCGGGACCCGACGTAGTGACTTCGTCGCCGCCGCGCTCACCGCAACCACTTCAGGCGCAAGCAACACCGGCCACGACGACTGCGTCGCCCCATCCGAACACCACCCAACACGCCCCTCGACGAGCAACTCCCGCACACCCAACGTGAACACCTCAATCTGCGTATGCCGACCATCACCACACACAACATGGCCGACCTGGTACCGCACCGACCCCGCCGGCCGGAACACGTACACAACAACCGCCTCACCCTCGTGAAGAGGAGAACCGCACGCTTGACACGTCGCGGCCCCTTCCCCGAGCGAAATTTGTTCCAATTGTGATATGTCTTCAGTTAGCTGTTCACCGACAACCTCTTGCTTCGACGGATTTGATTTTTCCATGGGTTCTCACGTGCTGTGTGAAGCCCAGTCCGAGTGTCTCTAGCACTCGGGCGTTTTCGCTGAATCCACGCCCCTCGGGGACTGGGCTTCCACACCATCTCCTATATTGTGTAATGGTATAAGTGTTTGCCATCTCCTTCTGAGGAAATGGAACTCAACCCATCACCTACATAGGTGATGTCTACGAACCAAATACCGTGCCGGGGAAAGATCGAGAGGAAGACTCTGGGAAATACACGACGAGCTACCCAGATTCTGATTTCATAAATGCCATCCAAACTCTTGGTGGGATGGCAGGAACCTCGGAGATAGCCGAGACCGTCGGCTGTACACGGCGGACAGCATACACGCGTCTCCAGACACTCGAATCCGAAGGCCAAGTTACCAGTAGAAAGGTGGGGAACTCCTTACTCTGGAGCGCCTCCGACTGAGGCCGCGATTCCATCTCAGAAACAGCTCAGTCGATCTCTCAGTTGACCCAAACTAGGCAGAAACGTCGGTTCGAAGTTTTAAGTCAGTGTGCTGACCACGTAGTATCATACGATGAGTTCACAACTGAGTGAGGTAAATTCGCTCTTCGAGTCTTGTCAACCTCGATCTGATGTCATCGATGGGACGCTGGAGGAAGAGCAGTTTGCGGCGAATTTGGCGACCGTCGCACACGAGCCAGAAGAAGCTGCGCCGGTTTACCGAGAAACCTCAGAGTTCTTCGATACAACGTATCCGACAGAGGGACTTACAACGCTTCTGAGTAACCTCTCTGGCCGGTTCCTTGCAGCCACGGGGGGCGACGCACACGGCTACAAAAGTAGCATTCTCTGTCTCGACACCACCTTCGGTGGTGGAAAGACCCACGACCTAATCGCGTCATACCACTTGGCGGCAAATCCGACAGAGATCGGAGATTTGTCGAAGTTCGTAGATAAATCGGAACTCGCTGATGACTACTTAGCGGCGGTGAATGATGGACTCGATGCTAACCATGCCGTGTTCGTCGGAGGCCATGTCGACGCCCGAAGTGCCCGTAGTAGCCGCTCCGATCCTAACGCCCCCGATACCAACACGATGTGGGGCGAACTCGCTTACCAACTGTTCGGTCTTGAAGGATATCGTGAGATCGAAGACTACGACCGAGACCGTCAGGCTCCGGGTCAGAATACGCTCAAAGATCTACTCGAACTGAGCGACCAGCCCTCCGTCATCCTGATCGACGAAATTGCGGAGTACTTGGAAGACACCTCGACGTTCGAGGTCGGCCAAGCAACCCTGGCAAGTCAGACGATTTCCTTCATGAAATCGCTGCTGGAGACAGCGGCACAGGTCGACAACCTCACCGTCATCTACAGTATTGCGGATTCGGCGTTCACCGACGAAGCCGAAGAGGTCCGGGGACTCATCGACGAACTCGACCAAGTCGTCAAACGCCAGCAGAAGGTCGTCACACCAACAGGCGAAACTGAGGTGGGGGCTGTTCTCCAGCATCGGCTGTTCGACGACATCGACTTTGACGTCGGTGAGACTGTTGCAGAACAGTACTTCCACTTCTACGACGAAGCCCCACGACAGTTCTCCCAAGAGGTTGGCGACGACAGTTACCGCCGGAAACTGGAACGAGAGTATCCGTTCCATCCCACGATCATCGAGACGCTGACGGAGAAAATCGACACAATCCCCGACTTCCAGCGGACACGTGGGGCTCTGAAGCTGCTCGGACGGGCAGTCCACTATCTCTGGAACAACCAGCCAAGCGAATACGAGCGACACTTCATTCGCCTCTACGATCTCACACCAGCCGACGACGCTCCTGACGGAAGTATTCGTTCGACGCTTAACGAGTCGCTATTCGAGTTCGTCGATCTGAGTGCCGCCGTCACTGCGGACATCTACAACAGAGACAGGACTGCACACGCACAGCTCGAAGACCAGAAATGGACTGAGAAGGGAATCCCGGCTCTCGGGACGCACATCACGACCACTGTCCTTTGGAACAGCCTGGCATTTGGTGAACAGGCGTCAGGCGTCTCTCGACGCGCCCTCAACGAAGCAATCGGACATCCCGACGTCTCCTTCGACCACTACGATAACGCGCTGAAGAACCTCGGTGGCGACGACATGAACGTCGCCTGCTACTACCTCTACGACGAGGACCAGATCCGATTCAAAGCGGAGCCGAACCTCATTCGGATCATCGATCAGCGGATTCAGAACACCGCCGAGGAGCAAGCCCGTAGCCGGTTCGAAGCCCGGCTGGAGCGGGAAGTCGGCAGTGGTGGATTCAACATCGAGATGTTCCCCGAAGAGCCCGCCGACGTCGGCGACACGGCATCGCGGCCGACGCTCTCCGTGATGCACATGCTGACGGCTCCGGTTCGAACGGAACGAGGCGAGGAAACGGAAGTCCCGGACAAGATCCAGCAGCTCTACGAGAAGACCGCCGCGAAACACGGGGGGAAGATCCAGAGTCGGTCGTACAAGAACTACGTCCTGTTCCTCGCACCTGACTCTGAACTGTTGGAGAACGCCATTAACCAGGCGACCCGTCTGGAGGCCATCGAGGATCTCCGCGACGACTCACAGCAGACTGCAGACCTCTCCGACGAACAGCTCCAGGAACTCCGCGAGCGCGAAGATGAAGCGCGTGGACTCCTCGGGGAGAGTGTTCGGAACGTCTACCGACACCTATTCTACGTCGGTGACGACGGACTCACGCACGTAACGATCACCTCGGTGGACGCGGGGGGCGGCACCAAGCTCGTCGATGCGGTCCGAACGACGATGGAGGATATGAACCGCATCATCCGGGACGACGACCAGCCCAAGGGCAAGGTCTGGTTCGAACAGAAGCTCTGGCAGAGCCAAAAAGTTCGGATGACGACCGGAGCGCTCGAAGCCCAGTTCGCGCGGAAACCGGGGCTGCCCTTCCTCTTAAGTACGAAGCCGCTGCGAAAGACCATTGCTCGAATGGTCTCCGATCACGGATACGCGTATTGGGACAGCGAAACGGGAACCGCCTACTGGAACGCACAGAGTCAAGCTGAGAACTGGAACCACGACCGCCCGCTCCCCGATTCGCCGGACGTCACGACGTCGATCTCGGACTCACAGGTCAAGATCGGCGAGGAGTACGAGCTGTTTGAGAGCATCGACGCCCTCCTCGAACAGCACGGCGACGAGATCGAACCGCCGAAAGCCACCGAGTGTGACAACTGCGGCGCGGAACTTCCGGAGAACAGCGCACACTCCCTCTGTGAAAAGTGCCGGTCGAAACCCGCGTCGTGTAGTGAGTGCGGGACGACGATTGAGGGCACGACCAAATCGGACGAGCCGATCAAGTGCGAGGAATGCCAGAGAACAGGGTCGAAACCCTGGAACAAATCGACCGGGTCGATGAGCGCGAAACGAGCCTTCAGCGAGGTCCGGAGTCACGCAGTCTCTCAAGCGGGAGGCGACTCGACGCCCGGCGTATCATCGCTCATCATCGACGTCGAAGGAGACGAGCCGTTCAAACACGGGTCGTTCGTCGCACAGCGCTCGCCCGTGAAGTCCCGGAGTGAGAACGTAACGGTGGACCTCACCTACAAGAGCCGGGCCAACATGGGCGACGGCGACGCCAACTTCAGCGCGGACTTCAACGGCCCACTGGAGGCGTTCACAACGCTCGATCAGAGTCCCGAAGGTTTCAGCGGTCGTGCCGGCGGCGAGAAACGTATAGAACTCAAGTTTAAGTGGCAGGTAGACAAACCCGAAGCTATCACGGACGAAGAAGACGACATACTCGCCGAACTTAGCGACGAGTTGGACGGGACGAATATCACTGTCCGTGCGCAGGCAAAAGGCCCGAGCGACGTTGAGGAGGACGAAGGATGAGTATTCAATACAATGAGGAACAGACTGAGTCGTTCGCGCTTGGGAGTAGCGTCTACGGTGGGCGTCCGACGTTCGCCCTCGTACGGGACGAGGATGGGAACGACGTGACGCTCACGCTATACGAGCTACTTCCAACGGAACAAGCGGATGCTCGACGTCGTCGCCTTGAACGTCGTCGTCAGCGGGCTTCAAAAACGATTCCATTTGAGGAGGTAATCAGTGATGATGTTGATGGCGTCGAAGATTGGACGTGGGACGACTGGGTTGCTGTAAAGGTTCGGCGCTTGTCGGGGGCTCGACTACGTAGTATACTTCCGTTGCTTGAGGAGGCACTTCGTGAAACCGATAACGACCCTTCGAAGGTTACTAGAACAGGGGATTCTGAGCTTCTTCTTCG
>PUMG01000360.1 GCA_003551265.1 Halovenus sp. | reverse complement strand
TTATCAGCCCGCCGGGCAATGATTATGTGGGTGTATTTCGTATAATCGGGGAGATGGTGAAGTTCGGGACCTGGGGATCGAGGACGCCGTTATTGTCGGTCGTGATTATGTCGGCGGCCTGGTGGGTTATAATTATTACGGCACGGTATCGCAAAGCTTCGCCACGGGCGAAGTTTCCGGCGAGCGTCGACAGCGCCTTCATGCTCATGTGCTCGCCACGGCGGGCTTCGTAGAGGTTGACCTCCGCACGGAGCGTGCGGATGAACGACTGTGCGCCACCGACGGAGCCGACGAGCGTCAGCGCAGCAGTGGGGTGAATCTGTTCGACCTTCTGGACGTTCTTGTTCGAGACGAAGCGGCCGCCGAGGCTGGCGCGCATATCGGTGGCGATGACGACACCGTGGTCGGTGGCGATGCCGATCGTGGTCGTCCCGGTCTTGTTTACTGTCTCTTCGTCGCGCTCACTCCGCGGGAGCGTGCCGAGTTCTGGTTCGCGTGGGTTCGTGTCGTACCGTCCCGAGAGGTGTCGCTCGGGCGAAATTTCAGAGCCGAACGGGTGTTCGTGCATGCTCTCAGGTACTGGCCCGTCACGTAAGAAGGTTCTCGTTCGAGAGAAACCAGCCGAAACCGGTGGCTCTGTGGGTTCGAAGATGGTCGTCGAACGATACTGCGTCAAAAACGCTATGCTGAGTGGTGTTCGTACGCCTCTTTGAGACCGAGAATGGCCCGGTCGAGCGGGAGGTGGACTCCGAAGCGCTGGGTGTACAGTGCCACTGGTAGCAGGGCGATGCCGATGAACAGCGTCAGCTGGTACATCGTGAACAGCGTTGTGCGGTACAGGCGTTCCATTGTGCTGTACTCCGGTCTGAACGAGTTGTGGTATATAAGTCTTCTGCGCCGGTTCTCAACGATTGTTCATTGTGGTCTGTGAGACACCAGGGCGCTGTCTGGTGGTTTTTCTCGCGACGGGTCAAGCAGGCCGAAAGCTCGTCAGAAACCGTGCGATGTGTATAATCGAGCAGTTGGAACAGCGCCATGTCTGCATAAGTTATCGCGATGATTATCGTGACGTGCGCTTCGATGACGAGACTGAGCGCACTGTGAATGGAGCGGTCGAAACCTCTTTTGTGCTGGTCACAGAACGTACAGACATGAACACGATAATCGTCGTCACTGTCCTCACGCTCATCTTGCTGTTCATTTTCTTCTTGTTTCTGATGATGCGACGGAGCGCACAGGGGTTCAAAGAAGGGGTCAAAGACGGCCAGCGTTGAGACTGACGGGCGAGTTCCCGTCTCACTCGGCTTCCAGTTCAACTGCTCTGGCGTCGATACGGTCACGCCGTTCCACGGTCGAGCGGTTGGTTATCGGGTCCTTGGTGACGGTGACGAGGTCGTCAGCAGCCGCGACCAGTTCGTCGTCGTGACTGACAACCAGAATCTGCTCGACGCCGAGGTCGTACATCTTGCCGATGAGTTCGACGAGCTGTGAGACGTGTCCCGAGTCCAGAAACACTGTGGGTTCGTCGAGAATCAGCGGTGGCATCGGCGCGGTCCCTTCGATTCCTTCGGCGAGCAACTGGTAGATGGCACACCGCAGGCTGAGATTGAACAGCGCACGCTCCCCGCCCGAAAGCTGTTCCGGGTCGAGTTCCTCTCCGTCTTTCTGGTACACCGTCAGTCGATACTCCCCGTCGATTTCGAGTCGAGAGTAGGTGTCGTTCTCGTACACCAGTTCGAACGTCTCGTTGAGCATCCGCTCCAGGTTCTCGATGTTCTGCTGGCGCAACTCTGCCCGCAACGTCCCGTACATCTCTTCGAGCCGTTCCGCCTCGGTGTAGAGTGATTCGAGGTTCTCGACTGTCTCGGTCAAACTCTCACGGCGCTCACGTAGCTCTCTCATCGCCGCTATCTCGTTTGCAACGGCCCCTCGTTTCCCCTGCAACTCTCCTCGCTTCGCTTCGAGTTCGGAGAGTGTCTCCTCGACCTGTTCGAGATACTCCTCGGCTCTTCGTTTCTGCTCGCGTGCCTGTTCGAGTTGGCCCTCATCGACCGTCTCCTGTAGCTCACTCCGGCGCGTTCGCTTCTCTGCCAGTCGCTCGCGACGTTCGTCGTTCACCTCCGTTTTCTCCTCGCGCTGGCTCGTCAGTGTCTCTCGCTTTTCTTCCAGCGAGTCGATTTCGTCGAGCACGCCCGCCAGCGTTTCGAGCGTCTGCAGTTGACGCTGCTGCTCTGCCTTTTGTCGGTTGCAGTCGGCGATGTTTTGTTTTGTCTCGTCTGCCTTCTCGCTTGCGCGCTCGGCCGCGGCTCGGTTCTCTCTCGCGTTCTCCTCACACTCGTCGGCTTCTTCGAGGAGTTTCGCTCGCTGGCTCGCCTTCTCTTCGAGCGCCTGCTCACGTTCGTCGAGGAGTTGACGCAGGTTCTTCCGGTCGCTGTCCAGTTTCTCGACTGTCGATTCGCGTTCGACGAGCTCTTTTGCCGTGTCGAGTTTCTCCTCGTGTTCGCGCTCGCGCGCTTCGAGTGATTCGAGCTCCGATTCGAGTTCCTCGATGTGCTCTTGTTGCTCGTCGATGCCGGTGACGTGTGGCGACTCCTCGACTGGCTGTCCACACTCCGGACACTTACCCTCCTCCAGCAGCGCCTGTGCCTCTACGAGACGCTCGCGCTCGTTTGTGAGGTCCGTCTGCAGCGCTGTCCGTTTCTGCTGGATGTCTGCGAGGGCCTGGGACACCTCTTCCCGATGCTCCTCCGCCTCCCCGAACTCGACCGGGGAGTCCTCGAACGTCGCTCGCTTCTTCTCGATTTCGGCCCCGATTTCTGCGAGTTGTTCGCGCTTTGTTTCGAGTACTTCCCGGGACTCCCTCACCGTCTCTTCGAGTTCGCTGGCTCGTTCTCGCTTGGTCTCGGCGGTCGATTCCAGGTCGTCCGCCTGGTCCGTGAACCGAGAGACCTCGTTGTCGTGTTCGGCCTTCGTCACACTCAACTCTCGAATTGTCTCGGTGATATCGTCGATTTCTGTCCGGAACGTCTCGATTTGCTCTGAAACGCGGTCGGCAAGAGTGGTATCGCTGTCCGAATCGCTCTCGATTGTGCTCTCATTTGTCTCGTCGTCGAGGGAAACTGCATCGAGCAACTCCCTGCGTTGCGTGCGGGCCTCAGTCAACCGCTCCTGACACTCACCTGCACGGGTGACGAGCTGTTCGCGCTCGCGTTCGGTCTCCTGGATTCGCTCGCGGAGCGTCTCGATATCCTCTTCAATATTCGCAAGCTCTTTTTGTTTCTCCTCGTACTCGTCGATGACCGAGACCGCGTTCTCGCGTGTCTCCTCTGCTTCCTCTCGATTCGATTCGTAGCGCTCGACCTTCGATTTGAGCTCTCCGAGTTTCGTCTCCAGTGCGCTGTGGCGTTCGTGGAGATTCTGTGCTTCTTTCTCTTCGAGCTGTGTTTCGACCTCGGAGAGCGCACCCCGTTTGTCGTCACGGACACGGCCGATGCCGACACGCGCGTCGCTCGCACGCTCGCGGTACTCCTCTAGCGTGCCGAGCTGGAGGAGGTCGTCGAGCATATCCTGGCGGGTGGCGGGTGAGGCGTTGATGAGCTTGTTCACCTCGCCCTGGCGGACGTAGGCGCAGTTGACGAACGCCTCGCTATCCATCCGGAGCAACGAGACGACTCGGTTGCGGACATCGGTTGCTCCCTCGGTGACGCCACCGGGACCTTCGAGCACACACTCTGCGGTCCGGGCGTCACCGTTGCTGACCCGGATGCGTCGTCTGACGTGATACGACTCGCCCGCGTGCGTGAACCAGAGTTCGACGATGGTCTCTTCGGCTCCGAGCGTGACCACCTCATCAAGTGTGGTATCGAGCGCCTTCGAGCCGTAGAGCGCGAAAAAGCACGCCTCCAGCAACGATGATTTGCCGCTCCCGTTGAGTCCGTGGATGACCGTCACGCCGCTGTCGAGACGTAGTTCTGCCTCCTCGTAGCACTTGAAGTTCTGCAGACGAATCCGTCCGAACCTCATAGGTAGTCCTCCATGGTGACCTGACTCTCGTCTTCGTCGACCGACAGCTCCTCTTCTTCGGAAGCAGATTCGAACGCTTCGTCACCGGATTCCTCGATAACCGACGCGACCCGGCGTTCGACGGTGTCGGCCACGTTGGAGTCGGCGACCTTGCTGGCACGAATCGTCTCGTCGATCTCACGAGCAATCTGACTCAGTCCAAGCTCTTCGATTCGGTTGCGGACAGCCTCGTCGGGGTCGGCGAAACTCACGTCGATGTCGGTCTCCTCGGTGAGTTCGCGCTGGTCGTTAACTCGCGTGACGAGTGCGCCCTGGTCTTCGGCGAACTCCTCGATTCCTGCCGGCATCACCTGCTCGCCATCGCCGGTGAGCGTGACGATGACGACCGCCTCCTCGACGTCGAACTCACCGATTCGCTGTCTGACCACGTCACTCCCTTCTCCCTCGGCGAGGGTGATGTCGATGAAGACGAACTCGCGGGTTTCGAGCCCACGCCGTCGGATGTCGACAGTATCTTCGAACGTGACGAGGTTGTATCCACGCTCGCCGCGCTCGCTCGCGCTTGCCCGCTCGGTCGACCCGCAGTAGGTGAGCCAGGTGTCACTCGGCTCTTCGAGTTGTTTCGTCTGTGGCGTGTGGTCGTCACCCAGTAACATGGCGTCGAACGTCACGTCGGACTCACGCAGAATCTCTCTGGCGTCCCAGTCGCCGTGTTCGAACGGCTCGAACAGTCCGTGAGAGACGAGAACTGCGTACTCACTTTCGTGCGGTTCGAAGGTGTACTCGTAGGAGTCGCGCTGGGCGCGGGGAACGAAATCGAGACCGTAGAACGCGACGTCACCGAGAACGACTGGTTCGGAGCCGAGACGCGTCGCCAGTCCCATCGTCTCGAACAGGTCGAGCCACTGGCGCTCGCGTTTCGACTCGTGGTTGCCGACGACGGCCAGAAATGGGATGTCCGCGTCGTCGAGAATCCGCAGTACAGACAGTGCACCCATGATGTCAGACAGCGTCGGTGTCCGGTCGTGAAAGAGGTCTCCGGCGTGGACGACTGCGTCGACGTCGTCGGAAACGGCGTCTCGCGCAACCTGCTCGAACGCCGCACGGAAGTCCTCTCGACGCGTCGGCAGGTGATACTGCTGGTAGCCCAGATGTGTATCGCCCGTGTGAAGTACCCTCGTCATTGCCGACCCGTATGTGTGCGCTGGCTAAAGGGATTCGGTCATACTGGTGACGAACATCCTGGCGGATGTTCACTCGCCAGTATCAGTTATTGTGCTGGCGGTCGAGATACGCCACGAGCACGAGTCCTGCGGTGATCAGAACGAACGCACCCAGTGAAATCCGTGGAATCGTGAGCACTCCGAGTGCTTCCCAGTACGTCGCGGTGCAGCCGCCGCCGACGGTACAGGTCACTGTGTCGGGTGAGGCCTGAATCATCGTGTGGTAGGCGGCAACGAGGACTCCCAGTGTCGACAGCGGCAGTCCGGTTTTCCAGACGCCCGCTGCACCCTCGTAGGCCGCGACACCGAGGACGACGACGAGCGGATACATCAACACCCGCTGGTACCAGCACAGGTCACACGGCGGAAAGCCCGCGACCTCGCTGAAATACAGACTGCCGAGCGTTGCCACCACCGCAACGAGCGTACAGCCGAGGAGTGTTCGGCGAATCACACCAGCATCATAGCATGAGTGAACCTTGAATCCACTGATACTGGCGAACGAAAATCTGTGATAGATTCTCAACTCACTCGTACTGTGCGAGAACTCTCACTCGTTCCCTCGACCGGTATAAGACTTCTGGCGGAACTTTTTTGTCTATTGATTTGAAATGTTCTACCATGGGCCTCAAGAGCGGAGTCCGTTCAGTTTTTACCATAGTCAATCACTTTGTTCCAACTCCAGCAACTGTTGATCACCCTTCTGATGGCGGGATTACCGGCGAAGACTACCCGGAAGGCGATTCCCAGAACGAACAGTGACGACCGATGAGTTACGACACGCCGCCGAACAAGACGGCTACGAACTCGGTTCTGACTTCACAACGTACCGGCTCTGAACCGTTCACAACTCGATTTAACCGACGAAAAACGGGCAAAATCCGGGTTGATGGTCGTCTGTTTATATGCAGAGAGGGGGACAACGGGGAGATGTGATGAGACGTATTGCACTGATTGGAACACTTGCACTGGGGTTACTCGTGCTGTTTGCTGTTCCGGCGCTGGGGTTGTCCTCGGCCGGGGAGACGAACGCACAGGCCCTCGGGCAGGAAGATATCGACGAGGATGCCACAGCGCCCGGCGAACAGCTTTCGGGCGTCATCGGCATGAGTGAGGCAGAGTTAGAAGGTGACCTCGAACAGCGAACGTTCGGTGTCAAGATGGCACAGGCCGCCACCGCGGACGCCCAGGCTGACATCGTCGGCACTCAACTCGCAGCCATCGAGGACCGGCTGAACGATCTCGAAGATCAAAAAACGGAACTCGAAGAGAAACGCGAGGCCGGGGAGATAACTGAAGGACAGTATCGGGCAGGAATCGCGACGCTTGCCGCCCAGACAAGCTCTGCTGCGCAGTTGACCAACCAGAGCGAGCAAGCGGCTGGTGGACTTCCAACCGAGCTACTCGAAGAACGTGGCATCGACGTGGAGGGTATCCAGACGCTGAGAGCGCAGGCACACGAGCTTTCGGGACCAGAAGTGGCCGACATTGCTCGTGATATCGGCGGACCCGGAGTCGGGGAACATCCGGTCCACAACCGTACTATCGGTCCACCAGGGAACGTCTCTGTTGGCCCACCTGACAACGCCTCTCTCGGTCCGCCGGACAACCGGAGTATCGGCCCACCGGATAACGCTTCTCTCGGTCCACCGGACAACGCCTCGCTTGGTCCGCCAGACAACCGGAGTATCGGTCCACCGGATAACGCTTCTCTCGGTCCACCGGACAACGCCTCGCTTGGTCCGCCAGACAACCGGAGTATCGGTCCACCCGATAACCGCTCTGCCGG
>PUMG01000029.1 GCA_003551265.1 Halovenus sp. | reverse complement strand
GCGACGGCGACGAGTGGGAACCAGCTACAGCCACCGCCGGCGAATCTTCGCAGGACCTGACTGGTGGCTCGTCGAAGACAGCGTTACGGGTGCAGCGAGCCAGCGCCACCGGGTGCGGTCTCGCCTCCATCTGCATCCCAGCGTCGTTCCAGACTCTCCTGAGGATGGTGAAAGCCGTCAGTCTGGCGGTGAGCTGACAGAGTTGGAATTCTCGGTGGGGGGAGAGCCAAAGGCGTACATCGTACCACTGGGTACCCAGCGGGTCACCGAGACGACTCGCCCATATTTCCCGGAATTCGGCGTCGAACGTCCGCGCTCTTCCCTTCTTCTCGAAGGCGTTCCCAGTTCCGCCACAACTGGGTTCCTGCTCTCGAAAACGCCTCACACCGTGCACGAATATAGACAGCTTACCGATACTATCGAAAACTGGGTTCGCAACGTACCTGACGACGTCGAACCGCCAGGGCTGTCGCTACCGAAAGGCGGTAGCCCCAGTATAACAATCAGGAGTTGACGTGAACGGTTCGACCAGATGGATTCCCAGAGCAGGTCGCGTTTTCCGAATCGGTCACAGAGCAACTCCCGGCGAGACAGCGTCCGAAACAGTGGCATCTGGGGGTTTGCCGACCTCGTCCTGGTGAGTATCGCCACCATTGCCACACTCGGACTGGCACTGGCATACGGAGAACAGGGTGGGCCGGCAGCGCTTCGTGTCCCACTCGGATTCCTGTTCGTGTTCTTCCTGCCGGGCTACGCACTCACATCGATGCTGTTTCCGCGACGTCGTTCTGAGCACGCTCGCTCGGAACGATGCACTGTGACAGGCCTGGAACGGCTGGTCATCTCCATCGGAATGAGCCTCGTGCTCGTTCCGCTCGTGAGTCTTGGACTGGTACTGCTCTCACAACCCATTACCCTCGAGTCAGTCCTGTTGACCGTTGGCAGTCTCACAGTTGCAGCGGTCGTTGTTGCAGTGATTCGGCGGCTATCACTCCCGTCACAGGAACGATTCGCCGTTTCGGTCGAGAACACGCTCGGTCGGGGCGTCGACTACGCGAGTGTCAGCCCAGTCAATCTGATACTCGTCATCGTAATTGCCATTGCAGCAGGTGGTATCGGTGCCGCAGTTCTCACAGCAGATTCCGACGATAGTTACACTGAATTCGCCCTCCTGAGTGCGGACGACGACGGAGAACTCCACCCCAGTGACTATCCGAGCGAACTCACTCTGAACGAGTCAGAGCTGTTTCATACGGACGTAACCAACAACGAGCACCGCACGGTCGAGTACACGCTCGTGGTCGTACTCGAACAGCTCGACACGCAGGGGAACACAATAGAGCGGAGCGAACTCGACAGACAGACCTTCGTGATGGAACACGGCGAGCAAGTTCTCCAGGAGCACGAAGTGACACCGACGTTCACCGGAGACGACCTCAGACTGTCGTATCTGCTCTACACCGGAGAACCACCCGAGGAGCCGACACTCTCGGACGCCTATCGGTCAACCCATCTGACGGTGACAGTATCCGAGTGACTGACCAGACGGTGACAGTATCCGAGTGACTGACCAGACGGTGACCGAAGCTAGTGAAGTGGTTCCGTTTCGTGGTCTGCTCCGTCGTCCTGTTTGTCCGTGGATTTCTCGCTCTCTTCAGCGGGTTGCACACACAGTTCTTCAAGTGGGTTGTCAGTAATCTCCAGAGGCAGGTCGACACGTCCTCGTCTCCGAGCAGACTCCCAGCACGCGAAGACGAGTTCCGTCCCCCGGAGCACGCGTCTGCCAGAAGTGAGAGGTTCGGTGCCCTCCTCCAGCGACGTGACCAGATGGGCAATCGCCCGCTCGTAGTGAGACTGTGGCGGCTCGGGAGTCTCCAGACCCGGGACGACGCTGAACAGTTTCGATTTGACTGCTCGGAGACGACTCCCTCCAGGGCCGTAGACTGATTCGCCGCCGGTGTCGACATCTTCCCACCCCCCGCTCGTCCGAACACGGAGAGGCACCCCTTCGTCCGACTGTATCTCGATAACGCCGTCTTCACCCACGAGGCGGAGGTAGGCGTCCACCAGTGTCTCCCGGTCATCCTCCGCTGTCGAGGCGAATCCCTGTGTTCCATCTCTGTACTCCCACTGGGCTACCGCTTGCACCTCGTTCAGTGCGCCGAACCAGCGGTTGTCGGGGTCTGTGTCGACCGCTGCAAGCGCCCACCGTGGACGCTGTCCGTCGAGAACGTAATCACAGAGGTCGAACAGATGAGAGCCACCGTCGAAAAGGTTGGCTTCCGACCACTCCAACCGCCGAAGGCGGCCGATTGTGTCCTCTTCGAGGAGACGCTTTGCCTCCTGAACTGGTTGTGCAAAGCGTCGCTGGTGGTCGATTGTGAGCTGGGTGTCCTGTGCTTCACACCGACGGACCATCCGCTGGCAGTCGCCCCAGGTCGTCGCCATTGGTTTTTCACAGTGGACTGCCCTGACGGAGTCCGATTCGGCACAGTCGATGACCAGTTCGGCATGCGCCGCTGGAGGAACGCAGATACTCACGATGTCCGGGTCTTCTGCTTCGAGCATACGCTCGTGGTCAGTGTACACTCCAGGGACGTCGAACGTCTCTGCGAACGCAGCAGCGTGTTCAGGGACGATGTCAGCACACGCAACCAGTTCACACGAGTCGAGACGCTGGTACCCCGGTGCGTGTCGGTACGCCATCGCGAACCCGTCCCTGGTCCGCTCGTCGGGGTCTGCCCCGGTTCCGATAACTGCCACTCTGTGTGTCATCGCTTCCGACATCAGGGTACTCGGTCAATAGTATGTGCTGAGTACTACTCTTCGTCTTCCCGCGAGTTCAATACATCACCGACTTTTTCAGCAGTTTCACTTGCCTGAATGTCCGAATAGGAGTCGTGTGTCACTTCGATAGAGGTGTGTCGCAGTGCGCTCTGGGCTAGCTCTGCGTGCCCAGTGCGATACAGTTCGTGACCAAGTCCCCGGCGAGCACCGTGAAGTTTCAGCGGCTCACCGCCAATCTTGATGCCCGCCTGTTCACACAGACTCTCGACAATCGATCGGGCTCCGTTTTTCGACAGTGACGGAGGTCTCAGTCCGTGTTCTCGAATAACGGTGTACACGTCATCGTTCTCGGCGAGCAGCGACTCCACCTCCTCGGTCGTATATCCCTGGGAAGGAAGCTGCTCTCGAACGGTTCGATACAGTGACGGACCGTGATTCGACGGGAACAGCGGCCACTCCTCAGAAGGCGGGTTCAGTACACGTCGGTAGCGTATCAAGACCTCGGCGGCATCGTTCGGGAGCTGTGCGTGCTCGTACATCCGCGATTTTCCGAACACCCGAAGTGTACCGTGTGCCAGATCCACATCTCCCCACCGAACGCCGTTTCGCTCTGTATCCGCCGGGTCGCTGAACACCTCACCACTTCGAACGCCCGAGAAGGCGAGAACGTACACGAGTGCCCGGTCACGGAACGCAGAGCTGCGGTCGACGTGTACCTCGTCGACTTCCCCGACACCTCTCCCATCCAGCGTCTGTCTTGCCCGTTCATCCACGTACTCCAGTAACTGGTGTCGCTCGGACTCTCCCCAGAACTGCCGGTCGGCGTCGCCGGTCTCTGTCGGGAGTTCGTCAACTGCTCGTTTCACTGCTGCTGGGTTCGAGGCGACGAGTTCCTCGTCGACACAGAACCGCAAAAACGCACGAACAGTCGCGTAGTACGTTCGTGCCGTCGAGGCTTTCAGCTCCCCCTCACGAGTCAGTCCCTTCAGGTGGCGAGCATAGTGACGACAGTCGAGTACATCGACTTGCTCAACAGAGCTGATTCCACGCTCTGTAACACACCACTCGGTCCACGACCGGAGGACAGATTCGGCGTTTCGCCGGTAGTTCCCCGACTCGATGCTCTGCAGATACGCCGCAACGGTGTCTTCGAGCGCTGAAACCCTGGAAGAAGCGTCGCTCGTGGGAACCATCTTTCGTACTCACCAGACAGCACCAGAGTACGTAAATCTACTGTATACTATGCTTCTAATATACAGTGATTGTATTTCCTCTCTATTCCAGGAAAACCGCAGGACATCACAAGGATATGCTAAATATAAACTACATATTGATATACGGATTCGCGGCGCTGGCGCTGCGAATACCCTCGAATAGCAGAGTTCGGACGAGGCGGGTGAGCAATTGTGGATGTCGAAGGCGACTACTTCAACAGGGAGAGGTTGGCACAGGCGTGGAACAGTTGATTACCGGAACTTCAGAAGAAATCCGGCGGAGGAGTTCCACCGCGAGAGCCCCCTCAACATGGCCGCTGAGACAGCTCACTCGATGTTCGACAAAGAAAGTACGGTGGTCACGGGTTTTGTGCAAGACAGTTGTGCACGGGCAGCGTTCATATTTTTTGTTCAACGCACACATTCAACATTTATGTTCATTGTGTACATTCATTAACTGTGTTCAAGATTTGTGTTCATTAGTTATATTCAGAGAACCAATGAACTACTACAAGTCATGACTGTGTCTGACGAACGTTCAAGGTGGACGGCACTCATGACACAGGTATGTTAGCGTACTCGACCTACAGTGAAGCCGGTGGAGTTGGGAAAACGACGACAGCGGCGAATCTCGCCGTTGCTCACGCACGAGCAGGTTTGAAACCGTTAGTTGTGCCACTCGACCCACAGGATGGGAACCTCTCGCGGCTGTTCGGCGTCGACGACCACCGGACCGACAGCGTCGATAACCTGGTCCGCCACATGATTCGACGGCCGAAAGGTGGTTTCGACGACCTGATACGGACGGTCGAGGGCGTCGACATCGTCCCCGAACACAACATGCTCTCGGACCTTCCGGAGTATCTCCAGCGTGAGAAAGAACAGTCCGAAGCGATGGGAGAGGCGTTCGGAACCCACGCACAGCTACTGCGTGTACTCCGCGAGGCTGGCGTTCCCGACAGATACGATGTCCTCATCTGCGACCCGCCAGCGACCGAGGGGCCACACCTCTACAACGCGATTCACGCGACTCGTTCGCTGGTCATTCCTGTCGAACCGACGGCGAAGGGACGGGCAGCAGTACACGGGCTGGAAGCGCTCGTGAGTGGGTTCGAAGAACAACTCGACATTGAGGTCGGTGTACTTGCAGCAGTGCCCATCGGATTCAAGAACACACGCGACCAGCGGACGGTTCTCGACGAAATCGAGTACTCGACACCCGAAATCATCGGCGAACGCGCCTCGTTGATGGAGGGATGCTGGATGCAGCAGTGTTCGGCGTTCAGATACGTTCAGGAGTTCCGTACTCAGCGTCGTGAGTACGAACTGGAGACGCTCGCTCAGTTTGACCGCATCGCCCGGCACCTGGAACAGACGGTCGGTCTCGATGCACCGACTGCTCCACGGCCAGGTGACGTCGACCACGAGGTGACGGTCGCATGACTGGCATGAAAGAGGGTGCAGGCGAGGACCCCTTCGCCGAAGATGACGACTCGACCGGCCCAGAGACGAGCCAGGACCCAGAACCAGCACGGAGCGAACCAGTCATCGAGTCACAAGAGGAGAGGTACAGCCGAGAGCGCAGACAGGCACAGATACAGATTCCGTACAAGTTCCGGCGTGATGGTGTCCAGGACGGCCGCGACCGCGTGCCGCTGTTCTTACAGCCCGAGACCAAACGCGCAGAGCGCGATGCCTTGCGCGAGCTAGAGGAGCGATTCGGGGGAAACGTGTCGCTGACTGATCTTCGGGAAGCGCTCGTGAAATCTGGACTGCAAAACATGGACAAGGTGCAGCGACAGCTCGAAGAGTGGGGCTATGGGATGACGTTCGACGACTAGCTCGCAACCAAAACGGTGATTCACTGTTCCATGCCTGGTGGGAGACCAGTCTGTTTGATTCCACTCGACTCGACGATGTCGAACGCGTAGATGCTGACGTTGCGCGACGGCGTTGCGGTTTCGAACAGTTTCGGTCGCCACACACCAGCGAGCACATCCGTCAGTTCGCTCCACTCACTCGGAGGAATGCTCCGGAGTTCGCCATCGAGTAAGACGCTCTGCCACTGAAACATAGAGTTGGCAGTGTACACGAGAAATCGGCCTCGCCCTGCTCGCTTGGTCAGTTCTTCTTTACGACTATCCGAGCCGAGAAGATACGTGAAGTAGAGCGTTCCATCGTCGTGAGCGTACGAGAGCGGAACGAGATACGGGTACTCCGTTCCAGAGAGACCGAGTACACCGATCGACTGGCTGTTCAGAAAGGCATCAATCTCTTCTTCGCGCATTGCTTCGAGTCCGTACCGTTTGAGGTCCTCAACAGTCATGTTTGTAACAAGACACCCACAAGAGAATAATCTGCGTGGATATTCTCAGCAGATAAGAACTCACTCCGAAAGAACAGTCCGCGAGATTACCACAAAAGAACAGTCCGCGAGATCACTTCGAAGTCTCCGAGTCGGGTTCAGGGAGTGTATCCGTGAGACCGTCGTCTCTGGCGACTGTCGTCACGTATTCCGAAACCGCCACGTCGTCAGCGGTCTCGACCTGCCGTATTAACGAGTCGCACTCCTGTTCGTCACGGAGTTCGTCGGTTCCCGTCACGTCCATGAAGAGCGAGCGAAGCCGCTCTTGTTCGGGAGGAACCTCAGGTGGAGCGTCGGTCTCACCCCCATCCGTCAGTGGCTGTTCGGACTCCTGTCGGGATGCTCGAGTCGTAACCGAGACGTGAACCGTCGGATCATCATTCCCAGTCAGGGTCGCATGGATACTCTCGACACGAAGCGAGTACTTGCAGACGTTTCGACCGTACGGTCGTATCCTGATGTGCTCGTCGAGCAGTCCGGCGTCAACGAGTCTGTTGACTTTGCGGTACGCCGTCGCTGTTGGAATGTTACAGGAATCGACGATGTCGGCGACCGAAAGGGGTCGTGTTCGAGTGACGGTCAGAATCCTCCGCGAGTCGGCATCGGCAAGAGCGTTCAATATCTGTGCAGGTGAAGCACGCTCATCCTCTACCTGTCCCTCGTGAGGTGCGTTC
>PUMG01000054.1 GCA_003551265.1 Halovenus sp. | reverse complement strand
CCAGCGTTCCCTCTCGCCATCGTCGTGGCCTTTCCGCTCGGTGCGATGCTCGGAGACATCGCTGCGTCGTTCATCAAACGTCGGACTGGTCGCCAGCGAGGCGCTCCGTTCCCCGGCGTCGACCAGCTTGATTTCGTCATCGGCGCACTCGCGCTCGGGGTTGTCGTTGACGTTGCACTCTCGCTCTCGTGGGTCTTCGAGACGTTCACGCTCCCCGTGCTGGCTGTCGTGTTCGTGCTGACCCCAATCTTGCACGTTGCGACGAACGGACTCGCCTACGTCGCCGGGCTGAAAGACGAACCCTGGTAACTGGCGGTCGAACATCCCGCGGATTTTCTCCCGCCAGTTTCTGGTTCATAGGGATGTGTCCGAATGCTCGTACGACTCTCTACGGTCGCTGGAGCGACAGGAGGTTTCACCTTGTTCGATTGCTGGGAGTATCCACTGGCTGTGTCCGTTGACACCAATAGTGCCTTGCTATAAACATTATATCGCTATATGAAATTGCCACCTGGTGAGATTATAGGTTCACCCACCTGCGTCCGACGACCCCGGAAACCTGGCTGCAAGCCTTCGCAGTCTGGTGGAATTCGGTTACGTGAACACGATGCTGTAGAGGGAACCAATTATTTTACCCGTGTACAAGAGAGAGTTATGTATGGTACTCAATAGGCGAGAAGCTCTAGTCGTTCTCGCAGGTGGAGTCACTGCTCTCTCTGGCTGTTCCTCCTACAATCCATTTAGTGATGAGGAAGCACCTGATAGCGCTGAACCGCTCCAAAATATTCTTGCCATCGACCCGTCCGCTGAGGTATATGGCTATGATTGGTTTCACTCAGACGCCCACCTGTCCCAACTTCCCAACTATCCATATTCGTATTCGCGTACAATAACGGTGGCAGAGCCAGATGAGGAAATCCCGAGAGAGAAGATGGAAATGGAGGTCACCGTAACACCAGATCGAACAGTAACGGCCACATCTCTATTTGAAAAGCAGATTGAGGAATCAGAGGAACACGATACAATCGGTGACAGGACCCAGCGACATTATGCAGGCGATGACTTTTCGAATCTCGTATTTAGACACACTGAACCAGTGCTTCCACCTGGTGACCACATTGAGTACACAGACCTGGACAATCCAATTACTGACCACCTCGTATTTTATGAAGTGTATGACCACGCTGCTGACCAGTATGGTTGGGAGACCACAGGTGGTCGTATCGACACAGTCTCATTCGATAATTCAGAGAGTCCTCCTTCACTAAATGCACAGATTGAGGTGGAGCTCTCGACAGTACTCAGTAGGCATGGAATCAGTCCGATAACACGCGAGTACGACGAGGCGGTCATTCCCGTGTTTAACGCAACTGAAAGTGTGTCTATCCCCGGAAGGAACACAGACGGCACAGAGTACGATATGTACCTCGTCAGAGAGCGTGAGCACACAGTAATCGATGCGTTCGATGGCACTGCGGTCATTGCAGACGATGGCGTGTTACATTCCTATTCATATGCGTATGATTTCGCTGAATCGAGTGTGCAAGGGGCGGACGATAGTCTGAACGGGACAGAGATTTTGACGGATGAAACCACGTCTACGTGGTACTCAGGAACAGAGATACACGCAGAACACGACTCTGGACCAGACTGGCTGAACTCGTATTTTGTGGAACCAGATTTCGAGCGAGAGGTACGGTTTGATGTGGAAATCCAGACAGTGGAAATTCAGAATACTGGAGCAGACGCCGTGTATGGTCCACTCAAAATCCTTGGAATTGGCCCCAAGACATCAAATATTACCGCAGATTTTGAGTCAACATACTATTACCGCAAACCGGTTCCAGAAACCACAACAGAAGGTCTTGATGATACCGATGACTTCGTTTCTCCGCTTGTACTCAACCAAGGTGAGACACTGTACATCAGACTGCCCGTTGAAAGCGCAGTGAGTGAATTCCCAGCAATCGTCGGCAAAAACGAGTTACCAAGTGATCGTGAGTCACTGACCCGACAGGACGACCGGTACGTCGGTGATGCAGAAGACCTTATATTCACAGAGGAATACCTCGAGCGGAGCGACACAGGCTTTATAATTGTGCAAGCAGGGCTGTCCTCGTTTGGGAGTGACTATGTAATTGACCGAGAGAAACTTTCGGAGTTCTACGAGCGGTATCAGGAGCACTTGCAGAATTTGGCTGTCCACGACCGTGTCTTGGCAATTGAGTGGGATATCCCGCGTACAGCCTTCGATGATGTACAGTAGATATTAATCGCGTTACGTCTAGCATATTTCCGTACATATTATTGGCCTCAATCCCAACGATACAATTGCCGTTTGATATATCGTCATATGGTTTATTTTGTGTGAGGAGCGATGAGAAACCTCCAGCGACAAGAGCGAGAACTTCGCTTTCGAGGTCCGAACCGTGGCGTTTTTCGGAGCCGGTGCCGTCGTCGGAGCATGAACGTTCGGGAGGGGACCGTCAGAGTAGTCATTCCAGACGAGGACGACGGCTCGGTGTTTTTCAACCCGGTCCAGGAACTCAATCGGGACCTCACAGTCGCAGTCTTGCGTGCGTACCGCGAGCGCGAGCCACGCGCTGAGACGTATCTCGATGCGATGACAGCCAGCGGAATCCGGGGCGTCCGGGCAGGCGCAGATGGCTGGGAGGTAACCTGCTGTGACATCGACGAAGAAGCGACTGCGCTCTGTCGTGAGAACCTCCGACAAAACGATGTCGACGGGGAGGTCCTCGAGCGCGACGTCAACGCTGTGCTCCACGAGACGTACTTCGACGTCGTCGACATCGACCCCTTCGGCACGCCGATTCCGTTCGTCGACGCCGCCTTTCGCGGAACACGCAATCTGCTGTGTGTGACGGCGACAGACACCGCACCCCTCTGTGGCGCACACTTCGAAAGTGGCGTCCGGAGTTACAGTGCAGTCCCGCGGAACACGGAGTACCACGCCGAAATGGGTGTCCGAATTCTGCTGTCGGCGCTGGTTCGCACCGGGGCACGGTACGACATTGCTCCCCGTCCGTTGCTGACTCACGCGACAAAACACTACGTCCGGACATACCTCGAACTCGACCGCGGGGCCACCGTCGCCAACGAGATGATAGACCAGCTCGGCTACATCTATCACTGCGAGCACTGTCTCTACCGTGACAGCGAAACCGGGCTCATCGCGAACCCGCCGTCATCGTGTCCGAACTGTGGTTACGGCATCCAGACTGCGGGACCGGTCTGGCTCGCTGGAACCTGTGAGCGGTCGTTCGTGGAGACGGTCCGCGCGTACGTGAGCGAGGAGTTCGGGACGCAGAAGAAAATCGACAGCCTACTGGAACTGCTGGCTGGCGAGCTTGCACTCCCCACGCATTACGACCAGCACCGTCTGTGCAAGCGCTGGGGACGCTCAGCGAATGCAATGTCGACGTTCCTTGGCGACCTTCGTGAGGCAGGATACGAGGTGTCGAGGACACACTACGGCGGTACGACGTTCAAGACACCTGCTGCCGTCGACGAGATACGGTCGGCAACCAGCGACGATAGGGAGTATCGTACGTCATCATAGATTTCTCGCTGTGACGTACAGCGAGAATCGCTGTACAGGTACGATACTCCCTATAGCGCAGGTATTCAACCAGTGACAGCGCGAACACTCCGAAGACCCATCGCGTAGACGAACAGATACACCGGGGTCAGGAAGTAGTTGAGCATCCCTGCAAAACCGACGAAGCCGCCCAGCGCCTGTAACTCGGGTGCCGAGGCGTCGGAGAAGACAGCGAGCACCGCGGCGACGACCAGCGGTGCCATCCAGAGGTCCGACACGTACTGCCCGAGGTGATTGCTCAGGGCAGTCCCAGCACTGGCGAGTTGGGTTCGGATGAGTGCGAGCGCAATACCGGAAATGGTCAGCACTCCGATGAACGAGAGCGACGAACCAACGCCAGCGAGACCCGGCAAGATGAGGACAGCGCTGCTCACGAGTAAGACGGCCGTCGCCCGACGAATTCGCAGTCGACACCGCTCCATACACAGGTCGTCGCCGTCGAAGGTTTAAGCGCTTTCGAGGTGGGCTGGTTCTGTCGGTGGCGAGAGGAGACCGGCAACTACAACAGGTATCGCTACGACGGCTTAGACAACGAGCGACTATGGGTGAAGCTGACGGGCCGACAGACGAGGATCGGCCGGAGACCGACGAGTCGTCGGCCGACCAGGAGCCAGCACAGACCGACAGCAGCGGTGAGCGAACGAGTCGCACACAGCGTGAACGGGAGTTCGTCACCCGCGATGAGTTGCGCGACCTCCAGCGCGAACTCGAGGAGTTAGGGACCGACGTCGAAGAGCGCACGGTCCACCGCAAGCAGCTCGAAGGCGACCTGAAACAGTACGTTAGACGTCGCATCCGACGCGGCCACGCCACCGGGTGGGGTCCCTACCTCGTGTTACTCTATGGAACCGTGATGACACTCGGTGCGTTTTACTTTCTCGATGGTGGCTGGGCCGTTCTCGCAATGATAGTGGTCTGGCTCTCGACGCTCGGACTGTACGTACTCATGTTGCTGGTCGGTGTCGGTCTCACCGCTTTCGGTGTTCCCGGCCGAGTGCTCGACAGACTCCGGAACCTCCGCAAGTGATTTTATACGGACGGGCGAAAGTTCGCCATGATTTTCGTCCGACAGTGTTAGAACGTTTCGAGGTAGCGGTCGAGTTCCCACTGCGAGACATCGATGAGGTACTCCTGGAACTCGTGGCGTTTGGCCTCGACGAACTTCTCTGAGGTGTGGGGACCCAGTGCATCCATGACGACCTCGTCCGCTTCGAGTGCATCGACGGCTTCGCCGAGGTTTTCGGGTAGTGTGTTGATGCCGTACTCCTCACGCTTGGTTTCGTCGAACTCGTAGATGTTCTCGCGCACCGGGTCTGGACAGTCCAGACCACGTTCAATGCCGTCGAGACCGGCATGAATCATCGCGGCCAGTGCGAGGTAGGGGTTACACGACGGGTCGGGTGAGCGGAGTTCGATACGCGAGGCCGCAGGCACGCGCGCTGCTGGCTTGCGGACCAGTGCCGAGCGGTTGACGTCGCTCCAGGCGACGTATACTGGGGCTTCGTAGCCCGGGACGAGGCGCTTGTAGGAGTTGACTGTGGGATTGCAAACGGCAGTGAGTGCTGGCGCGTGTTCGAGAATGCCCGCGAGGAACTGCTTTGCCGTGTCGCTGAGATTGAACTCGTCGTCGTCGTCGTGGAAGACGTTCTCGCCGTCTTCGGTGAACAGTGACAGGTGCGTGTGCATGCCGGAGCCGTTGATTCGTGGAATCGGTTTGGGCATGAACGTCGCGTGGAGCTCGTGCTGAGCGGCGATTGCCCGAACAACGGCACGGAATGTGGCGATGTTGTCTGCTGTCGTGAGTGCATCGTCGTACTTGAAGTCGATTTCGTGCTGCCCCTCTGCGACCTCGTGGTGACTCGCTTCTACCTCGAATCCCATCTCTTCGAGACCGTAGATGATGTCACCACGAACGTCCTGTGCCAGGTCCTTCGGCGCCATATCGAAGTAGCCACCACTGTCGTGGGTAACTGTCGTCGCGCGACCGTCCTCATCTTCTTCGAACAGGAAGAACTCAGGCTCCGGTCCGACGTTGACCGTGTGGTATCCCATCTCTTCGGCGCGCTCGATTGCGTTCTTCAGCACACGACGGGGGTCCCCAACGAACGGCTCTCCAGAGGAGGTGTCGATAACGTCACAGATGAGCCGTGCGCTCGTTACCCGGTCGCTGTTGCGCCACGGGAGCAACGAGAACGTCTCCGGGTCCGGTTCGAGGCGCATGTCCGACTCCTGAATCCGGACGAAGCCGTCTATCGACGACCCGTCGAAGTAGATTCCCTCTTCGAACGCTTTCTCCGCCTGGTCGGCCGGAATGGAGACGTTCTTCACTGTCCCCAGAATGTCCGTGAACTGGAGCCGGAGGAAGTCGACGTCCTCCGCCTCGATGCTCTCGAGTGCGCTCTCCGCTTCGCTAGATAGCTGGTTGCTTGTCATCTTTCGACACCTGATTTAGCGCGCTACTACAACTAAAACCCCATCATTCTGAGCAAACCTTGCCGTCGAACTCGAAAACTGGATATTCGTAAAATTCTAATGGGTAGAGCGAGTTGTCTCCGTTGATGACGTACGAAAATCTGGACGAGAAGTTGGTGAATGCACTCCTTGGCGACGGGCGTGCGAGTCTTCGCAGCCTGGCCGAAGACCTCGATGTCTCCGTGACGACGGTCTCGAATCACCTCTCTGATCTCGAAGACGAGGGGATTATCCAGGGATACACCCCGAAAGTCGACTACGACGCCCTCGGGTACGACGTGACAGCCATCTTGCAGTTGAAAGTCGACGGGAGCTCACTTGTCGAGGTCACCAACAGCCTCACCGAACACAGCCAGATGGTGAGCGTCTACGAAACGACCGGTGATTACGACATCATCGCGATTGGCAAGTTCAGAGACACCGACGATATGAACGACACTATCAAAGAGCTGTTGACCGAGCCAGCCATCAAGGAGTCGAACACCAGCGTCGTTCTCAACCCCGCAAAAGAGCACGAACAGTTCGAACTGCAGGTCTAGAAGTAGTTGATCGATTCTGGCAGTTCGAGCTTCATTCCCTTGCGCTCGCGAATCTGCTCGATTGTCTCTGGCTGGAGGTTGTCAGCCATGACCTGGAAGCCAGCGTTTTCGGTGTTCCAGGACGCGCGTCCCTCGGTTGCAGAGCGAATGTCCGAGGAGAAGCCGATCATCTCATCGACGGGCGCGACACCCTCGACGACCATCAGGTCACCCTCCTGGTACATATCGTCGACACGGCCACGGCGACCCTGGATTTCGCCGCTGGCCGCACCCATGTGTTCGTTGGGTGTGTCGATACGGACCTGCTGAATCGGCTCCAGCAGCTTCACCTCCGCGTCGATGAGTGCGTTGTGCATCGACTGTCGAACCGCCGGGATGACCTGTGCTGGACCACGGTGGATCGCGTCCTCGTGGAGACGTGCGTCGTG
>PUMG01000184.1 GCA_003551265.1 Halovenus sp. | reverse complement strand
GAGCGTTTCGTACTCGCCGTACTTGATGACGTCCCTGTCGCCGTGGTCTGTGAACTGGACGGCTTTCATACCTGTGCAGACGGCGGGCACCGAGAAAGTTCTGGTGGATATTTGTATCTGTGAAACAGACAGTCCCGTATGCACTGGTCCCGCAACACGAAGTCCCTCCTCGTCTGTGCCCTCGTCGTGCTCCTGGCGGGGTGTACAGGGTTCGGTTTCGACGAGGGAGTGAGCGAAGACGAGTTGCTCGACGAACTCGGAGATGCAGATCTCCCAGAGGACATGCAGGCAGTCGTCGAATCGCACGGAACGTTCGAGAACGAGAGCTTCTCGGCCGACTACGAGATGTGGGCCCGACAGGACGGTACAATGCGGATAGAGGGGGCACTCGACGAACACCGATACGTCGACGTCAACGACGGCGAGCAGGTGTGGAGTCACAACACGAGTGATGACACTGTCGAGGTCAGAGACCCGTTCGATGACAACTCGATGATTCACGACCTCCGCGAGGTGACGACAGAAGTCCTCCGGACCCAGGAGGTCAGTACCATTCAGGAAACAGAGCTGGACGGTCGTGATGTGTATCACATCACGCTCGACCTGACGGATGAAGATGACGACAGCAGCAGTAGTTTCGTGCCATCTCTCGTCCCAGAGAGTGACGGCATCATCTCGGAAGCGGACGCTGACGATGGCAGTGCCGAGAGAGGAGACCCGATGTTCGGAGCACCGGGAACCGAGGAGCTCGAACTGTGGGTCGACTCCGAATACTTCCTGCTGGTCAAACAGGTGGCTGGGGACGACGACTTCGAGACGCGCTACACTGACGTGGAGTTCGATGTGGGGCTGGAAGACGACCACTTCGAGTTCGAGATACCCCCGGATGCGACAGTCGAGGAAGTCGACACCCCGGAGTTCGAGGAGTTCGACACCGTTGAAGACGCTCAGAATGCGGTTCCGTTCGAGTTCGACGAGCCGGATATCGAATCCCACTCGCTCGAGGGAGTGACGGTCATGACACAGGACGAAGACGACTTCGCCCAGGTGACGCTGGAGTACTGGGATGGGGCGAAGTTTCCGCTTATTGTCGAGGTTCGAAACGAACCAGGTGGGTTCGACATCAGCGGTGAGACGGTTGAAATCGGCGACGGAACGACCGGTCAGGAGTCCGCCACGTACGAACAGCTCGAAGGGGAAGTCCACCGCGTATTCTGGGATACAGACGACCGATATTACAGCGTCATCACCGGCACCGACGTCGACAGGGACGACCTGCTCGATATGGTGACCGAAGTCATGGCTGGTACCTGACCAGGTCATTCTTGCCTGGGAGAACAGTCACGATGGAAGCACGGTCACGATTCTAAGCGCCTCTGCGAGGACCCAGCCGACGAACGCGAGATACGCGACGAGTAACACGTATGCCTCTCGACGGGTCAACAGCAGGTCTGTCCGAAGCGTTATGAACAACACTGCAGTGGCGAGGACGAGAACCCCCATCATGGGTGCGGTGATGCCGAAGTCGACGGGTGCAACACCAGTCAGAAGCACGCCAAGAGGGATGACCACGAGCAGGTCGAACGTGTTCGAGCCAACGACGTTCGCGATGCTCGCCACGTCCCGATTCTTGCCAGCGGCCTGGACGCTCACCAGCGCATCAGGGAGGCTGGTCGCGGCGGCGACGATAGTGACTCCCCAGAAGAACTCGGGAGTCCCTGCAGCGTCGCCGAGAACGATGACCGCGTGGACGAGTCGCTCGACGGCGACGAGAATCACGGCGAGACCAGCAACGAGCAGGCCCCACTGCTTCATGGGTTGAATCGACATCGTCTGTATCCGGCCACCGTAGTCCGTCGTGTCCTGCCATTGCAAGAAGAGATAGAGCACGTACACCGCCAGCGGGAACAGCACGAGGGGGCGAGTGAGTTCGCCGGTGAGTGAGCTGTCCACCGGATAGTAGATGAGTGCGAGTGCGAACGTCAAAAAGAGGACGACGACTGAGAGCAGATAAAACAGCGTCTCCTTGTGGACGAGTGTCCGTGTCGCTTCGATGGGTGTGCCTGCGACGAGCACGGCGAGTGCAGGAATGACCAGCACGTTGAAGATAGCGGATCCGACGATTGCGCCCACGCCGAGTCCGAACGACCCAGCGAGCGCCGCGAAGATGACGCTTGCCAGTTCGGGAAAGCTCGACCCAACTGCGGCGATAATTCCGCCCTGAACGACTGGCGGTAAGTCATAGTACACTGCGAGCTTCGCGCTAGCCTCTTCGAGCCAGCTACTGCCGACCCAGATTGCAACAGTTGCGAGGAGGATGATGACCACCTGCAACACCAGCGCATCTGCCATTATGCTGTCTGTCGTGGATGAACGGCTTATATTCGTTGAACGACGCACGAGTGGCGCAGTAGTGACACTGAACGACGCGCGAGCGACATGGGAGCGACGTGGGAGATTCTCGCCTGTGTGATTCCTGAACGCTCTTAACACCGGCAACAGAATAAGCGGGTAATGACGAGTGTGAAAAACTTCAGAGTGACTCAGGAGGCGACAACCGACTCGATGGGTCGGGGCGTGTTCGAGTTCACCGACGCCTACTCCGTGTTCGACTGGGGGAAGATGCCGGACGAGATTCCCGACAAGGGTGCGTCGCTGTGTACGATGGGCGCGTTCAACTTCGAACTGCTCGAAGACGCTGGCGTCCGGACGCACTACCGGGGCGTCGTTGTCGACGACGAACCGTGCTCGCTCGAGGAGGCGCTCGCAGCAGACCAGCCTCCGCGGGAGATGGCTATCGACCTGACGCAGGTTCCTGAGCTTCCGTTCGAGGACGGGACCTACGACTACGACGCCTATCACGCGGAGGCAGGTGAGAACTACCTCGTGCCGCTGGAGATCGTCTTCCGGAATCGGGTACCAGTCGGCTCCTCACTCCGCACGCGCGGTGACCCGACTGCGTACGGACTCGATTTCGAGGAGTGGCCCGAACAGGCAGTCGACCTTCCCGAGCCTATCGTTGAGTTCTCCACCAAGTACGAAGAGCAGGACCGGTACCTCTCGGACGAGGAAGCCGACGCAATCGCTGGCACAGCGGGCCTCGACGCTCTCGAATCAATCGCGCGCGACGTGAACCGACTCGTTACCGGACAGGCCGAGCGTGCAGGGCTGACACACGAGGATGGAAAAATCGAGTGCCTGTACTACGATGGCGAGGTCAGAGTCGCCGACGTCGTCGGGACGTTCGACGAGAACCGTTTCTCGCTCGACGGACAGCAGGTCTCGAAAGAGCGTCTCCGTCAGTACCACAAACACACACAGCCGGAGTGGGTCGAGGCAGTGAGTGTTGCGAAACGCCGTGCGGACGAGGAGGGTGTCGACAACTGGAAATCGCTGTGTGAGCGAGCGCCAGAGCCGCTCGACGACGAGGTAATTCAAGCAGGTCGTGACCTGTACTGCGCCGGGACAAACACCTTCGTTGGACGGGAGATTTTCGACGCGCCTGAACTGGATGATGCGCTGGCACGGTTTGCGACACTGTGAGAGGACCGGTCTCTGTAACCTGTTTCACAGCGAGAGACACGGTATCGGATTTCACATGGGCGGACAGTGGATATTACCCTATGGCAGCGAAGCCGCCTACACCCTCCCACCGCAGTACCGACAGCAAGACCGAAACACACGACGCGAGACTGGTCAGTGAGGAGTGCATCGTCGTTCGGAATCACGACGGAGTTGATGGCTACACCGTTGCAGTGCGGTTCACCACTCCCGATGACACAGTCGCCTACGACCGAGAGTTCACCGTTGGACCGCTCGAAACCATCGTGGTCGAGACTCGACTGCCCCGTGGTGTCTATCGTGTGGATGCACGCCTTGAAGACGGTCAGCACACAACGGCAGAGTGCCTCCTCGGCAGCGGTCCCCACGAGACCGCACTCGTCGAGATGGGGAACGGTATCGTCAGCGTCGTCGAAGGATTCAGATAGAGAGAGTATCGTACGTCATCGGAGATTTGTTGAAGCTGCCGTTTTTTGGTCCGATATCCGCTGAGCAGGTGTTACGTGGCGCGCCACGAAACAGTAGGTTTATCACCGTGAGAGAGCGAAATCCACGCATATTACTATCGAGATGAACGCGAACAAGCAACCGGAGGTAAATATCGGACTCGTCGGACACGTCGACCACGGCAAGACGACGCTGGTCCAGGCATTGAGCGGACACTGGACGGACCAGCACTCCGAGGAACTGAAGCGGGGAATCTCTATCCGACTGGGCTATGCCGACGCGACCTTACGGCAGTGTCCCGAGGTAGAAGAGCCGATGCGCTACACCATCGAGACCGAGTGTCCGGATGGGACGGAAAGCGAGGTGCTCAGGACAGTCTCGTTCGTCGACGCACCGGGGCACGAGACGCTGATGGCGACGATGCTGAGCGGTGCGTCGATAATGGACGGCGCCGTGCTCGTCGTCTCCGCTGGGGAGGATGTCCCACAGGCTCAGACCGAAGAGCACCTCATGGCGCTCGACATCATCGGCATCGAAAACATCGTCATTGCCCAGAACAAGATTGACCTCGTCGACCGGGAACAGGCGCGCGCGAACTACGGACAGATTCAGGAGTTCGTTGCAGGCACCGTCGCAGAGGGTGCACCTATCGTGCCCGTAAGCGCCCAGCAGGAGGTCAACATGGACCTGCTGATACAGACCATCGAAGAGGAGATTCCGACACCGGAGCGCGACCCGGAAGCCGATGCGGAGATGTTCGTCGCCCGGAGTTTCGACATCAACCGACCGGGAACGAAGTGGGACTCGCTCACAGGCGGCGTTCTCGGCGGAACGCTCGCAGCAGGGAAACTCACGACGGGTGAGGCACTCGAACTCCGACCCGGACGACAGGTCGAAGAAGGTGGCCAGACCGAGTGGGAACCAGTCGAGACCGAGATTCGCTCGTTGCAGGCTGGCGGTGAGACAGTCGAGGAGGTGACGCCCGGCGGACTGATTGGTGTCGGCACAGGACTCGACCCTTCTATCACCAAAGGTGATGCGCTCGCCGGGCAGGTCGCTGGCCCACCCGGGACGCTCCCGCCCGTCCACGACTCGTTCACGATGGAAGTGACGCTTCTCGACCGGATCGTCGGAGACAATCAAGAGACAGTCGAGGAAATCTCGACGGGCGAGCCACTGATGTTGACTGTGGGGACCGCGACGACAGTGGGTGCGGTGACGAGCGCTCGTGGGGACGAGTGTGATGTGAACCTCAAACGACCGGTGTGTGCCGAACCGGGGATCAAAATCGCCATCAATCGCCGGGTTGGCGCGCGGTGGCGGCTCATCGGCTACGGAACGCTACAGTGACTGTGGTTCTCGATACAAACGCGCTCATGATGCCCGTCGAATGTAACGTCAGGCTGTTCGAGGAACTCGACAGACTGCTCGACGGACCGACCTGTGTCGTTCCAGAGACCGTGCTCGCTGAGCTGGAGAAACTCGCTGACGGCAGCGGAAAAGAGGCGACGGCCGCCAGCGTCGGACTCGACCTCGCACACGAGCGCTGTACGACTCGGGAAACGGAGGCGACGTACGCGGACGATTCGGTGTACGAACTTGCACAGGCAGACGACGTAACATACGTCGTGACGAACGACAGGCCGCTCCGGAACCGTCTGCTCGACGCGGACACATCAGTAATTTGTTTACGGGGGCGGAACAAACTGAGTATCACTCAACCATAATCTATGTACAAACGGGCCAGACTGATCGATACGGTCGAGGTACCACCGGAGCACCTGGCGGACGTCACGCCGGAGCTCGTGAAGAAACTTCTCCAGGACAAACTGGAGGGACGAGTCGACGAGGACGTCGGCTCTGTCGTCTCCGTCGTCGACATCCACGACATCGGCGACGGTGCCGTGTTGCACAACGAACCGGGCGTGTACTACGAAGTCGAGTTCGACGCGCTCACGTTCGACCCACAGATGCAGGAGGTCGTCGACGGTGAGATCGTCGAGGTCGTGAGCTTCGGTGCGTTCGTCGGCATCGGTCCGGTGGACGGACTCCTGCACGTCTCACAGATCTCAGACGAGTATCTGGCGCTCGACACGGAGAACCAGCAACTCGCCTCGCGCGAATCGAGCAGGACCCTCGGTGTGGGTGATGCGGTCCGCACACGCATCGTCACGAAGAGCATCGACGAGCGTAACCCACGCGACTCGAAAATCGGACTGACGGCGAAACAGGTCGGACTTGGCAAACACGGCTGGTTGAAAGCCGAACGCGAGAGGCGACAGACACAGGCCGAACCGGGTGAACGCTGATGGCCAAGCAACTCGTCTGTCGGGACTGCCACCGGATTCAGGAGACCGAAGAGACAGAGTCCTGCATCGCCTGTGGCTCGACCTCACTCACCGAGGACTGGGCTGGCTACGTGGTCATTGGCCACCCCGACCAGAGCGTCATCGCCGAGGAGATGGGCGTCACCGAACCCGGAAAGTACGCACTGAAGGTTCGCTAACGTGACCGACGTCGTTCTCGAACTCCCGGACGCACTCCGTAGCGAACTCAAAGACCCGATGGGCCCCGTATTTACGGATGCAGACGAACTTCTCGCCGAGGCGTCTTCTCCCCTGCTCAGTGTCGGCGATGTCGTAACGTACCACCTCATCGAAGCAGACTACACCCCTGCAGTTGCGCTCGTCGACGAGCGAACCGAGCGGACAACTGTCGATGCAGAGGTTTCACAGACGATTCAGAACTACGACGGCTTCGACAACCGTGTCGCTGTCTCGAACCCACCAGCGACACTGACTTCCGGGTTACTCCGTGCACTCGTGGATGCACTTCGGGCGTGGAGGGAAACGTCGAAATCGACACTGATAGAAGTCGACGGTGAGGAGGACCTGGCCGCGCTCCCTGCGGTCGTAGTTGCAGCCACTGGTTCGAGCGTTGTCTACGGACAACCTGGTGTCGGAATGGTCCTGGTCTCTGTCGACGAGCAGTTGCAGGCAGAGATCCGTCGCTTGCTCTCACGCATGGAAGGGAATATCTCCCGGGTGTGGGAACTACTGGGTGCGAAGTAAACGGAATCTGCTCGACAGCGCTGTTGATGAAACAGAGACTCTGCTATCGTGTGAGAACGAGAATGTGGCGGG
>PUMG01000034.1 GCA_003551265.1 Halovenus sp. | reverse complement strand
TGATGTTGTTACTGAGTGTTGTGCAGGAGAGAAAGCGCAAGTCTTGACGAGAGATGAGTCCGATTGAGATTGATGTATCCACTCAGTACAGCGGAGGTACTCAGAGGCGGGAGAGGACTCAAAGGACGGTTTGAGTTATCAGGGTCTATATCAGACAAGTCGTCGAATTGTAAGTAATGAAACGAAGACAGGCTCTCCGACACAGCGGTGCCTTCCTTGTGATGTTGGTGGCTGGTTGTGTTTCGACCACTGATGACGACAGCAACTCATCAGTCGATGCCGACGACTCGGGAAACGAAACAAAGGATAGACAGCAATCTGATGGGAAGAGGCCATCCGAATTCGACACCCCATCCGAATTCGAATCCTGTCCTCAACGGATTCTCTACTACTCCCGTCTTCCTCCAGTAGTCCAGGCTGAGATTGATATTGCGTTTGCCAAGGGACAGTACGAAACCGACGGCGAGCTATTCTGGGATCAGATCGACGGCGGTGCCGAGGCGCTCTATTACGAGGGGTATTACGAACCGCACGTTGACGGCGAGGACGGCGGTTCCGATGGGACGCAAACGCTTACTTTCTACGAGACAACCGTTACAGAACCCCTTTCAATTGCTATCAACACGCAAGTTGACGGACGGTATACAGGCTGGCTGACGGTCACCGACCAAGACGGCTCGGAATTACGCAATGAGAGATTCGAGGTTACGGATGAATCCCATTCCGAAATCAATCTCGGAGATGTTGAACTGGGCGAGTACGACATTCACGTCTCGGTCGAGGATCACAACGAAGCGAACAAGACTCTCCCAAATGATTATTTCGACGAGCGTCCGATCATGGTCACGATTGAAGAGAACCGTCTCCGTATCACGCCACCCCCAGATGATGGTGGTCACGCCCGGTGTGCGTGGAACGAGCAGGGAAAGCTAGACTTTGGGGGGTAGTGGCAAAGGCCGAGTGCTGAATACACACTCTGTATGCCGCAGTGGAGTGATAAAATATGTAGAACTTTTCATATAGCAAGTGCTGAATAGAACGCGCGAATCTTGCACGAGGGGTCGTCCTGAATGAGCCTGTCGTAATCGCTCAATGTAGGCGGTTCACTGACCGATCAATAGAAGTCCTGAAGAATGAAACCGCTGTATAAGCTATCAGTGTGTATTTATTTTACCATCTTTTATTTTCCAATATGAAGCGGCGGCAGGTTCTCGTTGCGGTGGGAGGTTCGCTGATGACGCTGAGCGCAGGGTGTCTCGGCAACGATGATGAAGACGATGACGATACGGCCGAATTTTCGGAATCAGCGTTCAAAAAAGAGTATTTTCCCGATCACGACGAGCTTACAGTCATTACCGAAGACGAGTTTCCAGACCAGATTGAAGGCGGGCACCGTGGTGCTGCTGAAGAGCCATTCATCGTTCCCTACGAAGACCACAAACTTGTCCCGGAAAGATGGGACGTGAAGGGTTGGTGCGCAAGCCGAATGAATCAGGTGCTCTTTGCGGAGCTACAAGATCGATATCCTGATGCAACTCCCCAAGTACGGTCGGATACCGACCGTGACTTCCCCGAGGAAGTTGACGGGTATGCAATTTACGTACGGTACTCCGTCATGGTACAGAACGGAGACGTTGTCGAAAAACCTGTAGATAACTACAGGGAGTTTGTTACACAAATCCCGTCCCGTGGACACCTCCTCGACTGGGACGATGACATCCTCTGTACGATGCCAATCTACGTCCGATATCGAGTTCGAGAGGTTGATCATTGGGAAGAATAACACCGGTCAATTCACATAGCTACAGAGGAGTTGATTCACCATCACCCGTATGAAATAAACAGTAGCTGAGTGTTGCATAGATCCTCTGTATGTTGCACGGTTCCTCCTCCCAACTTCTGGAGAGATACCGCTGTCTCACTTTCTTGGGTAAGAGCCTCAACGGAACGGCACTCTGTGACCAGAATCTAGCAAACTACGGCTGAAGCGGCACCTATCGGGATTAGCGTACGTCATGCTCTATTTCTCGCTGTCCGTCGCAGCGAGAATCTCTGTACAGGTACGCTAATCCCTATAGTCGAATTCTGGCCTGTACAGTGTAACCGTCGCTTGCACCGTGCTACCTCGCCAAATCACCGGTAGAGACTGTCTCCGTCATCAGTTTTATACAACTCTGGTCCTGAGCGCCGGTAATGCCAGAACGGATTTCGAGACGTGGATTCATGGGAGTTGCTGCTGGGGCGTCTGTCGCCGCGCTTGCGGGTTGCCTCGGCACGACCGAAGAGGGTTACGAGGTGTGGGCGCTCGATCAGGGAACCAACACCATCTACATCTACGAGGCGTTGCAAGAACCCGACGAGGACGAACCAGAGTTCGAGGAGGTCGACACCATCGACACTGGCGAGGACGACGGCGAGGTACCTCACATGATTCATTACTCTTCGGAGTATGCCTACGCCGCTGTTGCCTGTACGGCGGGGGCGCGGACGCTCGTTTATCGGACCGACGACAGAGAACTCGTCGCAAACCTCGAAACCGGTGCGGGAACACACTTTGCCGGGTTCACCCCTGACAACGAGGCTATCATCGTCGACGTCATCGGCGAGAGCAAGATCGTCCGTATCGACGTCAACCTCGAAGAGGAGTTCTTCGACATAGCCGACGAGATAGAAATCGACGAAGGTGTCGACGGACTGACTGAGGACGAAGGTGCACCAATTTGCCACTCCTACGACCACCGTGGCCGGTCGGTTCACACGCTGGGGCCGAGTTACCACGACGCAGGTCTCGTCATCGTCGACCACGACGAGTTCGTCGTCGATACGGCCTTTCCGGGTGAGGAGTTGCCCACCAACTGTGGGACGATGCCGCACCCAGATGAGGAGAAGTTCTACCTCACCGCAGGTCTGCCATCAGACCCTGACGCCGGTGAGGATGGCGTGGGCGAGTACTACGTCCTCGACACGGAGACCGACGAGATACTCCATCAGGAGAGCACCGGCGGAGTCGACGCACACGGCTTCTGGTTCGCACCTGACGGCGAGGAGCTGTGGGTACTCAACCGCGAAACAAACGACGGTGTCGTCGTCGACCCTGACACTGACGAGGTTGTCCACGAAATCGAGGCGTTCGGACCCGCACAGAGCGACGACCCCGAAGAGCGCGATGCCCCCGACATCATGTGGTTCTCTCCCGACGGCGAGTACGTTTTCGTCACGCTTCGTGGTCCGGTTCCGCTCTCGGGTGACCCACACGCGGCAACCGGCGTCACGCCTGGGTTTGCCGTTCTCGACGCCGAGACGAGAGACATACTGGACGTGGTCGAACCCGACCCTATCGAGGATTACGACGAAGAGACTCTCCAGGCGGCGCACGATGACGAAGAGGACGCAGAGGCGATTCCCGACTTCCACGGCATCGGTGTCAGGCCACTCGATGACTTCGATGGTGATAGCTCACCGCCGTACTGACGGGCGAAAGTCCTGACGAAATTTCGACCGCCAGTGTATTAGTGCTGCCCGGACAAACGTATCGTCACCATGTTGTACGACCAGGTCTCTACTCTCGAAGTCGACATCGAGGACATCCATCTCGAACAGCACGAGCGGGACACGTCGAGTGGGTTCACCCGAGCCACGACCGTCGTCTCGTTACACGGCTCCGGCGAAATCGGCCGTGGCGAGGACGTGACATACGACAACGCCGCACACGAAACACTGGCCGTGGAAAGCCCGACGGTTCCTCTCACTGGCGAGTACACACTCACAGAGTTCTCGGAACAACTCGGCGACGTTGATCTGTTCTTCGGCGACGACCCTGACCAGTCTATCTTTCGAAACTACCGGCGCTGGGCGTTCGAGAGCGCTGCCCTCGACCTGGCACTGAAACAGACGGAGACGACGCTTGCGGACTGCCTCGGCCGCGAGTACAGCCCGGTCCGGTTCGTCGTGAGCACGCGTCTGGAAGACCCTCCGACTGGTGACCGGGTGCTCAACTGGCTCGACCGGAACCCAGAGCTGGAGTTCAAACTCGACCCGACCTCTGAGTGGACCAGCGATGTCGTCGAGCGACTGGCCGAAACGGATGCGGTTCGTGTCCTCGACCTCAAAGGCCAGTACCACGGAACAACAGTCGACCAGCCAGCCGACCCCGACCTCTACGAACGGGTTCTCGACGGGTTCCCGGATGCGCTCGTTGAGGACCCTGCGCTGACCGACGAGACCCAACCGCTGTTCGAGGGCCACGAAAACCGTGTTACCTGGGACTATCCGATTCGTGGCGTCGACACCGTCGAGAGCCTTCCCTGGGAGCCGATGTGGCTCAACATCAAACCCTCGCGGTTCGGTTCGGTGCAGTCGCTGTTCGACACGCTCGAATACTGTGAGGAACGCGGGATTCGACTGTTCGGTGGTGGACAGTTCGAACTCGACGTCGGTCGACAACACTTACACGCAATCGCGTCACTGTTCTATCCCGGTTCGCCGAACGACGTTGCGCCAACTGGATACAACGACCCCAACCCGGACGAAGAGCTTCCACGGAGTCCGCTCGAAGCTCCGTCCAGTCCTCGCGGACTCGAATGGGGCTGACCTGACAGATGCTCACGGACACACCCGGCATCCATCACGTCACCGGCATCGTGCGGGAGGCCCAGCGAACTCACGACTTCTACACGGGAGTGCTCGGCTTGCGCCTCCTCAAACAGACCGTGAACTTCAGCGACCAGTTCACACGCCACCTGTTCTATGGGGACGAAACTGGCTCTCCGGGAACGACACTGACGTTTTTCCCGTACCCTGGCGAGGAGGACGGTCGAATCGGCAAACCACAGGCCAGCACTGTTGCACTCGTTATCCCACCGGAGTCGGTCGACTACTGGCAAGAGCGGCTCAACGCGGCCGGAAGGGACGTCGAGGGGCCGTTCGACCGGTTCGACGAAAGGGTGCTTCGGTTTCACGACCCCGATGGAACGCGACTCGAACTGGTTACCGGCGAATCACCTGTTGAGCCGTGGGCCGACGGACCAGTCCCGACACAGCACGCTGCTGGCGGGATTCACAGCGTGACGCTGCTCTCGATGAGTCCGTTCGTGACTGCGAGCGTTCTCGATACATTTGGATTCGAACTTCGAAAGCAGGAGGGAGACCGCGTCCGGTATGCGACAGCAGGTGACCGGGCGACGATTATCGACATCCTCGACCGGGATGTCGAGTTTGGGCGCGAGGGTGCGGGTTCGATACACCACGTTGCACTTCGAGTTTCGGAGACAGCACAGCTATACGAGTGGCACGACCTCTTCCGTGAGCGGGGGTACGACGTTTCGCGCGTGAAAGACCGTCACTTCTTTCACTCCCTGTACGTTCGTGAGCCGGGTGGTATCCTGTTCGAACTCGCGACAGACCGCCCCGGAGTCACGGCCGACGTCGACACCGAGACGCTCGGCCAGTCGCTGTATCTTCCACCGTGGCTCGAAGAAGACCGCGAGATGATAACGAGCCAACTGCCCCCTCTCGACACCGGCAGCGAAAAGCGCACTACATAAGTACCCTCCGCCGAACACACAGATATGCTCACTCGGGGGTCCTCGCTGCAGTTCTCGAAGGTGACGCCGACAGGCTGGTTGACGGCCGCGGTACTCGGAGTGTACGTGCTGGTCGTCGTCGGCGCGACAGCGTCGCTCGCCGACGCTGCGGCGGCGTGTTCGACCTGGCCTGGCTGTGCGGTCTCTCTCTCAGACCCGGCTGTCGCCGTCGCGCTCGGACACCGGGCGCTCGCCGCCATCGTTGGTCTGCTGGTGCTTGTCACTGGCATCATTATCCTCCGCAGCGACGCTGACCGACGGGTGAAAGCCGTCACGGTGCTCGCACTCACGCTGTATCCCGCCCAGATTGGTGTCGGTGCGCTGGTCGCCATCGACAGCGGTGTGGAACTCGTTCCCGGACTGCACCTGCTCGTCGGCATCTCTCTCTTTGGCATCCTGTTGCTCGCGCTTGCCTGGCAACTCGAATCCGAGACGGGAACCGACGACGAGGTCGTTCCGACCGCCGAACTCGAACCTGCTCCTCTCGAAGAGCCACCGCTCGAACCCGCTCGAACGGAACGTCTACAGCACGACGGTCCGGATGCAACTGTTGCTCCCGAATCGGCAGTCCAGTCGTTCCCAGCGACGATTCGGACGCGGGTGTCAACGTACTTCAGGCTGATGAAGCCGCGATTGATGTGGTTGCTCAGTCTGGTGGCCGCCGCCGCGATGGCACTCGCCGCAGCGAGCGGGTGGACGCTCACCGTCGAAACTATTGTCTTAACACTGACAGGAGGGGTGCTTGCGATCGGTGCGAGCGGCACGTTCAATCACGTGCTCGAACGCGACCGTGACAGGCGGATGGCCCGCACGAACGACCGACCACTTGCCACACACCAGGTCCCGAAACGCAACGCGGTCGCGTTTGGTTTCGTGCTCACCGGGCTCTCGATTCTCCTGTTTCTGCAGGTCAACGCACTCGCCGCTGCGCTCGGATTCGTCGCCATTCTGTTCTACAGCATCATCTACACGCTGGTGCTCAAACCAAACACCGTTCAGAACACGGTTCTCGGCGGTGCTGCTGGCTCGCTCCCGGCGCTCATTGGCTGGGCGGCCGTCACCGGTCGAATCGACGTCGCCGGACTCCTGCTCGCGGCGTTCATCTTCGTCTGGACGCCCGCACACTTTTACAACCTGGCGCTCGCGTACAGGAAGGACTACGAGCGCGGTGGGTTCCCGATGATGCCCGTCGTCCGGGGCGAGACGACGACCCGGAAACACACCCTGTTCTGGCTCGGCGCGACGCTGGTGTTCGGGAGTCTCCTCATCTGGGTCACCGACCTCGGGTGGCTCACCGCTCTGACGACTGTCCTCCTGGGGGCTGTGTTCCTGTGGGCCGTCGTGCGTCTGCACCACGAACAGACAGAGAAGGCGGCGTTCCGTGCCTTTCACGCCTCGAACGCCTACCTCGGCCTGTTCCTCCTCGCCATCGTCGTCGACGCGCTGGCGTTCTGATTCGAGTGAAGCGGTGAAAAACAACATTGTTGTGTGTTCCATCCCAATTTCGTACTGGTATGTCACATGTAGCTATCGAGTACTGTGTACCGTGTGGATTCAGAGAGCGCGCGCTCGACGTGCAGGGCGCGATACTGAACGGTGTCGAAGACGAACTCGACGAACTCTCGCTCGTCATGGGCGACCACGGCGTCTTCGAGGTTCGCGTCGACGGGGAGACCGTGTTCGACAAGGAGGAAGACGACTTCGACGTAGACGAGATTACGCGAGCAGTCCGCGAACACCTCTAGCCAATTCACAGCACAAGCCTCGCTGTTTCGAGAGCCTTGCGTGTCGGGAAGACAAAACCTTTCTTCGGCCGTCCCAACCGTCAGCTATGGCTGTACTCGTTGCCGACGATGTCTCCAGACGCTACGGCGAGACTGTCGCGCTCGACGGCGTTTCGCTCACTGTCGAGGAGGGTGAGATCTTCGGACTCGTCGGCCCGAACGGGGCGGGCAAAACGACGCTCGTCAGAGCCTTGACCGGGACCACAGTGATTGAGGGGCGTGTCGAGCTGTTCGGCACGTCACCACAGCACGTCGACAGGGAGCGAATCGGTCTCCTGCCACAGTCGTTCGACCCACCGGAGCGACTGACTGTGCGTGAACTCGTCGAGTACTACGGTGGACTGTACGACGACCCCGAACCGACCGAGACACTGCTGAAAGCGGTCGGGGTGGCAGACAGAGCCGACACCTACTACGAGAACCTCTCCGGGGGACAACAGCGCCGGACTTGTGTGGCGACGACGCTCGTCAACGACCCGGACCTGCTCGTTCTCGACGAACCGACGACGGGCATCGACCCGGCAGGGAGACGAACGCTCTGGCAACTGTTCGAAGACCTCGCTGCAGGGGGAACGACTATCTTCATCACCACACACTACATGGAGGAAGCAGAGCAACTCGCAGACAGGGTTGGGCTGCTGGCCGACGGTTCGCTGGCCGCGGTCGATACTCCCGCGAATCTCGTCACGACGTACGGTGGTGAGAGTCTGCTGTACGTCGACGGTGCCTTCGACGAGTCCGTGCTGGAGCTGTTTCCGTACGACTGCTCGCTGGGAGAGGGGCGACTCACCTTGCGGAGCGTTCGCCCGGAAGCAATCGGCGACGTCGTCGGCGAACTGGACGAGGCTGGATTCAGCTACGAGTCACTCAGGTGGACGGAACCCGACCTCGAAGACGTGTATCTCGAACTCACCGGGCAGGCGGTTTCAGAGGCTGGGGATGCAGACGAACGCACCGTGTCAGCGGTTGCTGGGGGTGAGCGCGCACGATGAGTCGACGGTCTCGTATTCTGGCAACGACTCGTGCGGGCTGGCACAGCTTTCTCCGACGCCGGACGGCGGTGTTTTTCACGTTCTTCTTTCCAGCGATAATCGTCGTCATCTTCGGCGCGCTCGTCCAGACACAGCCCGGAGACGGCGGTCTCTTCGCCGAGGAACCCGGGTGGTACATTGCGGGGTACATTGCCGTCGTCGTCCTGTTCACGCCACTGTCGCGTGTGGGTAGTGAAGTCAGTCGTCACCGCGAAGGGAGTCAGTTCGAGAAACTGGCGACGACGCCGCTGCGACGGTGGGAGTGGCTGGTGGCACAGACGCTCGTCAACATCGTCGTTATCGGACTCGCGGCAGTGCTGCTTGTCGGGCTGGTGCTCGCTGGCACTGACGCAACCCTTCCGCTCAGTATCGAACTGCTGCTGGTCGTCCCATTCGTCGTCGTCGGAACCGTCCTGTTCTGTGCGGGGGGTGCGATTCTCGGGAGTATCACGGATTCGCGCGACGGCGTTATCGCCGCGAGCAACGGCGTTGCTGTACCATTACTGTTTCTCTCCGAAGCGTTCGTCTCGGCCGAGATGTTGCCGCGGTGGATTCCGCTCGAACTCTCGCCGATGACCTATCTCACCCGTGGGCTTCGCGCGGTCACCTACGACGGAGCGCTCGACGACAGCGTTGCGCTTGCCCAGTTTTCGAACACAGTCCCGGCTCCGTATCTGAATCTCGGCGTTCTCTGTGTGTTCGCGTTCGTCACGTTCCTGGTTGCAGCGAAGCTGCTCCCGCAGACAGATTGACCGTCTGGACAGTAACCCATTGGAGGGTGCTCGACGGGATGTGAACCGGTATCGCTTCAGAACGGGAACAGAGAGTCAGCGTCAGGGTCTCGTTCGATGAGTTCGAGTTCGTGGCCGTCCGGGTCTTTCGTGAACGCGTACAGTTCGTCACAGGATTCGGGGTCGCGGTAGTCGGGAGCTTCCCGGACCATGAGCTGTTCCCAGTCCTCGTTCAGGTCGTCGACGCGCACGCAGAGGTGGCCCCAGGCGTCTCCCATCGTGTAGGTGCGGCCGTCGTAGTTGTAGGTGAGTTCGAGCGCCATCGACTCGCGGGGTGCGTCTTCGGGGCGCATGAAGTAGTTCGCGAACGTGTCGGCTTCCCAGCGACCGGTCTCCTCGTACTCGAACTTCCGCGTCCAGTAGCCGAGTGCCTGGTCGGCGTTTTCGACGCGAATCATGGTGTGGTCGATGCTCCAGCGAGCACCGAAATCCCGCTCGACGATCTCGATCTCGTGGCCGTCGGGGTCTTTGACGAAGGCGTAGCCAGGGTTGTCCTCGGGCCGTCGGTAGTCTTCGACTCCGTTGTCCATCAACTCGTAGTAGGCGTCGTGGACGTCCTCGACGCGGACCGCGATGTGGCCCCAGGCGTCACCCATCTCGAGTTCGTCCTGGTCCTCGTTGCTCGTCAGCTCGAGCAGCGCGCCGTCGTCGTGCATCTCTTCGGGACCCATGTAGACGATGGTGAACCCGTCACCCTCGTAGCGGTCTTTCTCTTCGTACTCGAGGTTCGTCCCGTACCAGTCGAGAGATTCTTCGAGGTCCGTAACACGAATCATCGTGTGGTCGAGTATGCCACTCATACGTCGAGTGTTGGGCCGGGGCGAGAAATGTGTTTCGTGCTCTCACAGCAGTCGTTCGACTGTCTCGATGACCTCACGGGAGACGGTCGACTCGGACTGAGAGGCGTCGATTCGGACGAACCGTTCCGGTTCGGCTTCGAGAAGGCGTTCGTAGTTGACCCGAACCTGCTCCAGTGCCGAGACCGTCTCGAACTTGTTCGTTGCTCCGCTCCGTTCTGCGGCAGTCTCCGAATCGATATCGAGGTAGATTGTCCTCTCGGGTGGCCGTGTCCACGGCTGGTGGACATCCTGAACGAACGCGACAGCGTCGTCGAAACGGTCTGCGAGAGTCGCACCCTGGTACGCGTAGCGCGAGTCGGAGTAGCGGTCCGAGACGACGAGTGTTCCGGCCGACACTGCAGGCTCGATGACAGTCGAGATGTGGTCTGCGTGGTCGGCAGTGTACAGAAACAGCTCTGCGAGGGAGTCAGCGTCGTCGTTGGCGATAGAGCGGCGGACGGCGTCCCCGTACCACGAGTGAGTTGGCTCCCGGGTGTACACTGTATCGTCTGGAATCGACGACGCCGCCCTGAGCGCCTCGACGCACGTCGATTTGCCGCTTCCATCGAGCCCTTCGAGTGTCACCAGCATACTCGGAACTCGTCGTCGCTCAATGTAAACGCGACGACTCCAATACAACTGGGCTGCTAGGCGAATGTCTCCGGAACGTCTCCACGGTTGGTCGCCTGTGGAAAACGAATTGAGAAGTCAATATTCTTCGCACCACCACGGAGGATTGGTTTCTTACGGGATCCCTCATCTTGGAATTCAACTACGCCCAGGGATTCGAGGGTGGACAGGTTTCGGTGGACCTCGCGGTAGTCGCGATCTACCGTTTGCGCGAGGGCACGGATACTGTTCGGCTCTTCAGAGACAATCGCTTCAACGAGTTCAAGATTCGAGGTACGCATCAGGCGGGCAATATCGTCGAACTCCTCGAAGTTCAGGATGAAACGCACCTCCTGTTCGATTGTGTCATTTGTTTCATCTGCTTCAGCTCGTCGTAACCGCTCACGGGCAGTGTGGCGGTGTTCATCGGCTTGCCGGAACGTGATTTTGAGAGTGTTTTCAGTCATGGTTGTGATTTATTTCGTTGATGAATCGGTCGCGGAGTACCATCATCCCCGGAAAGTCGATTTCAGTGATGTCCTCAGGGGTATGGCACTCGTGACGACCCACGGTTTCATTCTCATTGTCGTACCTGAGGATGGTTCCTCGCCCGTCCGTGTAGCCGTAGTGGAGTGCGTAGCGGTAGCCGCTCGGGTATTGTGGATTATCGGTCTTGATTATTCTGCGCCGGATGACACGGTCGCCAACACGATCCTCTACGTCTTCAACGACCGTATATCCCATTTCCGGTGTATGGTACGAGTCCCATCAGCAAAAATCTATGGGATATGTCCCATACCAAGGAGAAACCAACTGACAGACGAGGGTTGTATCCGACCGGTGGTAATGAGTCACAACCGACCCTCTCAGGAGACACCGCTTTCGAGGTTCTCCAGCAGTTTTCCGACAAACAGTCCGAGACGCGGAGAGATGTCGTCGTCAGCAGGTGATTCGGTGGGTTGTGCAGCGAGCGTTCTGACGAAGCGCTCGGAGTGTGTCATCGCGTTCATCATGTCGACGACGTCCACGATGAGTCCCTCATCGGAGGTATCTATCTCGGGGTGGCGCTGTTTCACCTCCTCGGAGTACGTTATCTCCCAGGATGGGCCACCGACGACCGCCAGCACACTGTCGACTGTCCCGACCTCCAGGGGCCCGTCCGGTGTCCCCACGTAGATCGTCTCGTCCTCGATAACCGTCTCGAAGCGGGCCATCGCAGGTGGAACGTTAGTGTACCAGTCTCATCAATTGTCCGGATGTATACCGAAGCTTAAAAACCGGCAAGTCACCTACGGTTCGTATATGTCTACACCCAACGGCACCAGAAACGATGGTGCCGACCTCGCCGAAGAGGCTGCAGCCACGAAGATTGTCTACGACCTCGCTCCCCGATGTACCATCGACGATATCGAAACGGGCAAGCGTTACCACGCCTCCGTCAACGGTGTCGTCGAGTACGGTATCTTCGTCGACCTCTCAGAGTCGATTTCGGGTCTCGTTCACAGTTCGAACCTCGTCGGCAGGTACGACGTTGGCGACGAACTCATCGTCGAACTGCTCGAAATCCACGAGGATGGCGACCTCGGCTTCGCAGAGGTCCAGATGGCTGAGTACGACACTGTGCGTGTCGCTCCGGGCGAGCGAATCACCACGGAAGAAGCGTCAGCGTTCACCGGCGAAGTTGTCCACCTCGACGGGCAGGTCGTCCAGGTGAAACAGACCAGTGGCCCGACCATCTTCCAGGTCCGAACCGAAACGGGCGTCGTCCCCTGCGCCGCGTTCGAAGATGCCGGCGTCCGGGCGTTTCCGGGGGTCGAAATCGACGATATCGTTCGAGTCGTCGGCGTCCCTGAACCGCGACGAGACTACACACAGATCGAGGTACAGAACCTCTCTGTCCTGACGGGGGACAGCGCACAGGAGGTCCTCGGCCGTCTTCGAGACGGAGAAGCGGCAGTGGCCGAACCGGAAGCAGTCGAACCGCTCGTCGAGTGGCCAGCGTTCGAGAAGTTGTCCGACGACCTCGAAGCGGTCGCCCGTCGTCTGCGCGAGACCGTCCTCGAAGGTCGGCCGATTCGGATGCGCCACCACGCAGATGGTGACGGGCTCTGTGCGAGCGTCCCGCTGCAGTACGCGCTCGAACAGTTTATCGCCCGGACCTGGGAGGACCCGGACGCGCCGCGCCACCTGCTCAGGCGACTGCCCAGCAAGGCCCCGTTCTACGAACTCGAAGACGTTACCCGGGACATGAACTACGCGCTGGAGGACCGCAAACGCCACGGACAGAAACTCCCACTCGTGTTGATGCTCGACAACGGCAGCACCGAGGAAGACACGCCCGCATACCGGAATCTGGCACACTACGACATCCCGGTTCTCGTTGTCGACCACCACCACCCAGACCCAGAGGCGGTCGAAGAACTGGTCGAAATGCACGTCAATCCGTACCTCCACGGCGAGGACTACCGCATCACGACCGGGATGATGTGCGTCGAAATCGCCCGCATGATTCACCCGGACATCACCAGTGAGATACGACACGTCCCGGCAGTGGCCGGTCTCGCCGACCGCTCGGAGGGCGAAGCGATGAACGACTATCTGGCGCTCGCCCTCGAAGAGGGATACGACGAGCGTCGACTGGTCGAAATCGGTGAGGCGCTCGACTATGCGACGTACTGGCTCCGGTACAACGACGGCAAAGAGCTGATAAACGACCTGCTCGCTGTCAACTGTGACGACCGCGAGCGCCACGAGCGACTGGTCGACCTGTTCGCAGCACGGGCGAAACGAGACGTCGAGATTCAACTCGATGCGGCGATGCAACACGTCACCCACGAAGCGCTCGACAACGGCGCACACCTCTACCGGATCGACGTCGAGAACCACGCCAGACGGTTCACCTATCCCGCCCCGGGGAAGACGACAGGCAAGATTCACGACCGCAAGGTCGAAGAGACCGGTGACCCGGTCATCACTATCGGATACGGTCCTGACTTCGCCGTCTTGCGCTCTGACGGGGTACGTCTCGACATCCCAGAGATGGTCACCGAGCTGAAAGCCGAGGTACCCGGCGGCGGTGTTTCAGGTGGTGGGCACCTCGTCGTCGGCTCTATCAAGTTCGTCAGCGGAATGCGCGAGGAGGTTATCGACGCGCTCGTCGAGAAGATGGCTGACGCTGAAATTGACGAGGAGATTGGGACATCGGCTGTCCTTCCCGAAGAAGAGTAGCGAGCGACCTCCTTTACCCTGACTGCGACCGAAGGGAGTCGTATCAGTGGCTGTGACCGGTCATCTCGGCGAAGGTCTTGCCGAAGCGTTCCTCGAACGTTTCGAGTACCAGTTTCTCGGCGGCTTCGAGTTCCTCACCAGCGTCACCGTGGCTGTGATGGACGATACCGTGTGCTTGCTGTGCCAGCGAGAGTACAGCGAGGTCGGCGACGACCGATGCCGGTGAGTCACCCTCTTCGCTCAACACGTCGGTCAGTGCGGTTGGAACAGTGAGTTCCTCGCTGTGCTGGCCTGCTTCGACAGTAACCGTAACAGTCTCTTCTGCCATGGGCACTGTTTGTGAGTGTGCGGTAAAGAACCTCCGTCTTTATCTGGCTGTCCAGCGTAGTTTCAGCTATGCCAGAAGAAGTGCTGTTCAAATCGGAGAGTCGGATGGACCGAAGCGAGATTGCCACGTACCTCCGAACGGTTGCGGACAACCTCGAGGGAGGGGACGACATCACGCTGAAAGCGGGTGATGAGTCAGTCACGATGGAACCACCAGCGAGACCGACATTCGAGGTCAAAGCCGAGCGTGAGGGACCAGAGGGTGGACCCTACGAGCGAAGTATCGAGTTCGAACTGGAGTGGGACGAGACCGACGAAGGCAACGGCGGCGGGCTAGAGATTGCGTGAAGAAAATCCGAGGCGGTGGTGAGAAACTATCTTGAAAAAGATGTGGGGGGGCGGTCGGAACGTCCTCCCCACGTCGAACCCGAGGAGGCGGTCGGAACGTTCCTCCTCGCGTGTGACACTACGGAGCCAGATGGCTCCACTTACAGCTACATACCCGAGTGAAATAAGTGTATACACCTATTTCGAGCGTTGAGACACGAACGAAGCGTTCACTCGGCTTCGGACTCGAAGAAAGTGTCACTCTCACTCGCGCTCGAAGAGACTCTCAGTGTCGATACTCTCTTCCAGCAGACGGGCCATCTGTTCGACGGTCTCCGGGCGCTGTGTTCGCCCCGAGCGAAGACGGGCTTCCGTCCGGTCAATCGTCGTCCGCGTGTCCGTCTGGACGAGCAAGACTGGAACTCCTCTGTCCGTAGCTTTCCCGAGGACTGCCTGGGACGGACGGTACCCTCCGGTGAGGACAAGACACGCCGTTCCCGAAGCCTGCAACGCTGCCGTCTGAATATCAGACCGGTCTCCACCGGTGATGATGGCGCTTGCTCGTGTCCGGCGGAACTGTTTGAGTGCCGCCTCGGCACCCATCGCTCCGACAGAGAACCGTTCTACTCGGCGGTCCCTGGGGGCGTCGGGAGTCAGTATCTGTGCACCCAGACTGCTCGCGAGTTCATCGACCGTCACGCCAGCGAGTGCCGGGTCGTGTGGCACTGCACCGATGGTTTCGATACCTCGAGTGTCGAGAAACGGCATGATGTCCTCTGAGAGTGCGTCGAGATCGGTTCCCGAGACGTTGTTGAACAACACACCTCTGAGACGGTCACCAATATCGGCAGCGGCAGCCAGAACCTCGTCGATGTCTTCTGGCTGGTCGTATCCACTCACGAGGAGTATCTGTGCATCCAGCAACTCGGCCACGTCGGTATCCGCCAACTCCACGATGCCGCCCGTCCAGAGACGGCCACCCCCTTCGAGGAGCATATGGTCAGTGTCCTCTGCCAGTTCGTCGAACGCATCACGAAGACGCTCACGAAGTGCGTCGACGCTCTCACGCCCGCGAATCGCCTCCTGTACGAACGTCGGCGAGTACACGATTGGTTCGAGTGTGTGCATCGGCGCGTCGAGTCCGAGCACCTCGCGTGCAAGCATCGGGTCCTCGTCACGCGTCTTCCCGACGGCACTCTCCAGTCGAGTGCCCTTGGGCTTCATGTAGCCGACTGTTTCGTCGCGCTCAGCGAGGAGTTTCGCCAGGGCGATAGTGATTGCTGTCTTTCCTGTCCCTTCTTCCGTTGACGTGACCAGTATCGTACTCATGAGTCCACCTCTGTGGTTACTGCGTCCGGGTCCAGCGTGAGCCGGAGGTCGATGGCTGCAACGCCGTCCGGAAGGACGACGACGGGGTTGATGTCGAGCTCCGTGATGACCGGAAACTCGGTGACGAGCTGGGAGATGCGCTGGATGACCTCGACCAGTGCGTCCACATCAGCGCGCTCGCGGCCACGCGCGCCGTACAGAAGCGGTGACGAGGTAATCTCGTCAACCATCTCTCTGACCGCTGATTCGGCAACCGGAGCGACCCTGAACGCGGTGTCTTCCATCACCTCGACGAAGATACCGCCGAGTCCGAACATCACGAGCGGTCCGAACTGCGGGTCACGGGTGACGCCCACAATCGATTCTGTCCCTGCATCGACATCGACCATCTCCTGTATCTGGACGCCGAGGACTTTCGCATCCGGCTGGTAGTTGCGTGCCCTGACGACGAGGTCCTCGTAGGTGTCGGCGACCTCCTCAGTCGCGACGCCGATTTCGACGCCGCCGATGTCGGATTTGTGGCTGATATCCGGACTGACAATCTTCATTACGACATCACCGTCGATTTCGCGGGCGACAGCTGTCGCCCGACGAGGACTGTTGACGACCTCCCCAGTCGGAGTTGGAATCTCACAGGCCTCCAGCAGATCCATCGACTCCACTCCGAGTCTGGTCTGGCCAGATTCGACCGCAGCCGTGAGGATTTCGTCGATGCGCTCCCGGTCGATGTCGAACTGTGCTGGCGTCTCGTACTCGTGGTCGCGTCTCCGGGCGTACCTGGCGAGCGCGTCGAGACTGCGAACTGCTCGTTCCGGGTCGAAGTACGTGGGGATGCCACTCTCGCTGAGTGTGTGTGCCGCGGTCTCCGTCGAGGAGCCACCCATCAGTGCCGTTGCGACAGGTGTTCCGTGTTTCTCGTGTAGCGATGCAATCACTTCCGCGAGTTCTTCATAGGAGAGAACTGCCGTCGGACACGAGAGAACAACGGCCATCCCGACGTTCTCGTCGTCGAGAACGATGTCTATCGTGTCCTCGAAGCGGTCAATTGTCGCATCCCCAATGATGTCCACCGGGTTGTAGAGATTCGCCTCCGAAGGGAGTCGGTCTTCGAGGCGGGCAAGCGTCTCGTCGCTGAACGTTGCGAGTTCGAGTGACGAGTCACCTACGGCATCGGTCGCCATCACACCCGGACCACCAGCGTTGGACACAATCGCGACGCCCTCCGTCTCCGGAAGTGGCTGTCCAGCGAGGATGGAGGCGAAGTCGAACAGGTCCTGTACGGTCTCGACTCGCAACACGCCAGCCTGTTCGAGCCCAGCTCTGTAGGCGGTGTCGCTGCCAGCGATTGCCCCCGTGTGTGATGCTGCGGCGGAGGCTCCTGCCTCGGTCCGACCAGATTTGACGACCACCATCGGCGTCTCTCTGGTTACCGTCTGTGCCGTGTCGATGAACGACCGGCCGTCGCCGATATCCTCCAGATAGCCGAGAATGACGTCTGTTCCCTCGTCATCGCCCCACTGTCTGATAAAATCACTCTCGTCGAGGACTGCTTTGTTTCCGAGTGAGACGACGTCTTTGAACCCGAGGTGGCGGTCGGCCGCCCAGTCGAGGACAGCAGTGATGAACGCGCCAGACTGGCTCATGAACGAGATATTACCCGGTGAAGCGCTTCGTGGCCCGAACGTCGCGTTGAGACCGACTGTCGTGCTCATGATACCGAGAGAGTTCGGTCCGACCAGGTTCAGGTCGTACTTCTCTGCGAGAGCGACCAGTTCGCGTTCGCGCCCGGAGCCTTCGCTGCCGGCTTCGCTGAAGCCCGCAGTGATGACGACGACGTTCTCGACGCCGGTCTGGGCGGCTTCCTCGATAACGTCAAGCGCAATCGTCGGTGGAACGACCACAACGGCAACGTCAACAGTTATATCAGCCTCGCTGGCCTCTCGGACAGAGTCATAACACTCGAGCCCGAGTACATTCTCACGGTTCGGGTTGACTGGAACGACAGTCCCCTCGAAATCGTCACGCAGATTCTTCGTAATCGCGTGGCCAACGGTGCCCGGTTCGTCGGACGCCCCGACAACGGCGACACATTCCGGGGCAAACAGCGTCGATAGCTCACCCATCGTGTGATGGTAGGGAAGGTATCGTGATATATTTACTCGTCTGTGTTTCTGAGACTCTGTTTTCGGTCGATGCGATAATTTATCTGGATACGTCACGCAGTATCGTCCATGGCAATTCGACGGTTCCTGCGCGGTCAGCTTCCACCGGAGGTGATTGAGGCCGTTGCACGGGAAGCGACACGCAGACAAGGATACACGTTCGAATCTGTCCGACAACTCGAAGCCGACAACTGGCTCTCGATTCCGTGCGTCGTCAACGAACAACTGTTCGTCAAAATCATCACCGAACAGAACTCGATCATCCATGGACTGTTGACTGCTGGCCGAAATATCGGAGTGTTATCAAGCCGCAGTGAAGGGTTTTTCGAGCGCTTCGAAACGCCGATGAATATGGCTCAACACGACCTCGAAGCGACTCAGCGAATCCGTGAACTCGGCATCAACGCGCCAGAGCCACTCGAAGCGTTCGAGTACGATGGATACGGGGTACTCGTTCTTGAGTTCCTCCCGGAGTTCGAAACGCTCGAGCAGATAGATACAGAGCAGGTCGAAGACGTTGTGGCTGACCTCTTTGGCGCGCTCTCGGAGATGCACGACGCCGGTCTGGCTCACGGTGACCTCCGGGGTGAGAACGTCCTCGTTCTCGACGGTGAGTTGTATTTCATCGATGCGACCAAGGTGAACGAGGACGCCATCGAAGATGCCCGAGCATACGACATCGCGTGCGCGCTCGCTGCGCTCGAACCGCTCATCGGTGCCCAGCAAACTGTCGAAACTGCAGCCAGATACTACTCCGGTGAGGTGTTGCTGGAGGCAGAGGCGTATCTTGATTTCGTCAACCTCCGACCGGACCACGACTTCGACACGCTCAACGTCAAAGGTGAAATCGGTAAACGAGTGGAAAGGCCGTAACAGAGGCTCTCGAAGCGGTACCCCCACACAGAGTATACCGGTCGACGGAATATGTGAGAGACTCTCAACCCACCCGTACCGTGTCAGAACTATCACTCGTTCCGTCGACCGGGATAGTCTCCACAGGCGATTGGATATATAGTTCAGAGGGTTAATAAATATACAGGATAGAGTTCACGTATGGAGACACGGAAAGTGCAGGTGACCGGCGGTTCGACTTACACGGTGTCGTTACCGAAAGAGTGGGCTACAGACAACGGTGTGAGTGCCGGGACGACGGTAGAGTTTTACGACGAGGGGGACCTGCTGTTGGTGACGCCACAGCACGAAGATGGTCACACAGTCGGAACACTCGACATTTCGGACCTGGACGGAGACAACGAGCTTCGTCGAGCAGTGATGACGATGTACGTCAGCGGATTCGACGTCATCACTCTCACGACGAATCGAATGACTGCCAGCCAGCGACGAACGATTCGCGATGCAACACAGGGGCTGGTCGGTCTGGAAGTCATCGAAGAGATGCCAAAGAAGATGGTGTTGCAGGATTTGCTCGACTCATCGGAGTTGTCGATAGAGAACGCGATAGTACGAATGCGCCTGGTGGCTCTCACGATGCTCGAAGACGCCGTCGAAGCGCTCCTCACCGACGACGACGAACTCGCGAACGACGTCATAGAGCGTGACGACGATGTGGACCGTCTCTGGTATATGACCTCACGGGTGTTCAGAACCGTACTCCGGAATCCGACGGCATCAGAAGAGGTAGGCTTCCCACGAGAGACGTGTTTCGACTTCCAGTCGAGCGCCCGACAGCTCGAGCGTATCGCTGACCACGCCACGAAAATCGCCAGACTCTCACTCGAAGTCGGGGAGATTCCCGAGGAAGCAGCGCAACCGCTCAGGGAACTTCGGGAAGAGGTTGCGCGCGTTCCCGATACAGCGATGGACGCACTGCTCGCGGATGACCCAGAGATGGCTGTGGAACGCGCGAGCAAAGCTCGAGGATACGTCGACGGTATCGACGAACGAGTCCGCGAGGTCGACCAGAAAATTCACGAGTTCGAACCACAACTCGCCCAGGTGCTAGGGCTCGTCATCGACTCTCTCTCCCGGACGGCCGACTACGGCGTCAACATCGCCGAGAGTGCACTCCAGAAAGCCGCACCGAGACCCTGACCGGAAGAACTGCTCCTCGGGAGTATCGAACCTGCCCAGCGATTCTCGCCACGATGCGCGGCGAGATATCGATGATGCCGTGCGAGAATCCCTCTCAGAAACGGCACGTCGACCGAACAATCGTCGTTCTGGTTACTGCTCGAGGAGAACAGCGTTGACCTGTCCGTCCTGACCTGGGCGGGACGTGACTCTGGCGGTGCCCTCGCTCGTCTCGATAACCGCACCACGGGTGATGATGTTTCGTCGGGCGTAGTTCGGGTCTGCAGGATTCTCGATGACGTTCGTGATCTCAGCAGCAACGACGCCATCGTCTGTGGCGACGCTGGCGGTGTCCGTACGCATGGCCCGAACCTTCTGTTTGGTTCCGCGTACGTCTACAGTTTTCAACTTCTGTGCGCCGACTTGCGTCTCGGTCGGCTCGGAGCCGAGCTCGTGTTTACGTCTGTCGCGTTTGGGTCGGCGTCGGCCGCCTGTTCGCCGTCGGGTAGAGCGTGCGTGGTTGTTCATATCAGAGCAATCGAGAAGGCCATACTTGAACCTCTCGAAACAGTCTGTCGCTTCGAGTCCGAAGATTTACGCTTTCTCGCTCGGTGCACCTCACCAATGAGCCTCCGTCAGGCTGTCGCCACACCGTTTCGCCAGCGTGGTGTTGCATCGATGTCTGAGAGTGAGTTTCTCGTCGAACTCTCGCTCAACCGCAGGTGGTTCTCACCAGACCAGGCGAAACGCCTCGTGGATGTTGCCGCAACGGAAGGACTGCTCGTGCGACAAGACAGCGAGGTTGTCGTCTCCTTCGACGCGACCTCCGTCGACGTCCCCGAGGAGTTCGAACCCGACGAAAAGATTCTACAACAGCGAACCACGTTCGAGCGAATCCTCGATACGATTATCGATAGCGACATCGAAAAGCAGACTGCTGTCGCGGATATCAATCGGTTACAGAGCAATCTCGGGATTACTGTCGAAGCAGCTGCTGCCGTCTACGCTCAACAAAACGGTGTGGACGTGAGTACACTTGCTACACACGCCCGAGAAGAACTTCTCCGGGACTGATTACAGGTCGCGCGGCTGTACCGTCTTTCTGTCGTTGGCTTCGGCACGTCGAGCAGCGTCTTCGAGGAGTTCGGCGACGCTCTCGTCGAGGGCATCGTAGAAATCCGACGCAACGTTCATGTCATCAAGCTCTTCTTTCACAGCGGCTTTGACAATTAGGTCTGCCATACACGAAAGATTTCCGGAGGATCGTTTATAAGCTTTCTCGTTTTATCCGCGCTCTGGCCACTCTCGCGGTGAATACTGGAAGAATTCGTGCTCGTTACATCATCTCTCTCAGGTGACACCCAACTCGTTAGGCACCATCTGTATTTACCATCCAGTCGTACCTGTATCTACCGGCAAGAAGAGGCCGGTTGCCAGACGAATGCCAGAATGTAATCACTGTGGGGCGCACGTATCAGACCGCTTTGCCCGTGTCTTCGCTGACGAACACGGACGTATCCGGGCGTGCCCAAGTTGTGCTGCCAACGCGGGTATTGCCGAGGCGGCCAGACGGCGCACCCACCAGATCTGAGGCACAGACTCCGCGGACCCCTCTACAACCGTGTTGGGCCGGGTTCTCCCCCGGAGAGATTTTACCACCGCGTGTAGGAACACCAGTATGGACGAACACGCTGTCGTGGACGCAATCGCTTTCGGAACCGACGGCTGGCGAGCACCGCTTTCGACGTTTACGACCGAGCGCGTTGAGATGGTCGCACAGGCTATCGCTACTGTTCTCGACGAACAGGGCAGAGACGGCCCGGTCGCTATCGGCTACGACGCCCGAGAGCACTCTCCAGACTTTGCAACGACTCTTGCTGACGTGCTCGCCTCGAACGGACGCGACGCCGTTGTCGCGGCGCGTGACTGTCCCACTCCGACACTGGCGTGGGCAGTGGCCACCGGTCCCTTCGTCGGTGGGCTCGTCGTGACTGCCTCTCACAACCCTCCCGAGTACAACGGCGTCAAGTTTGTCCTCGGGGACGGGACTCCGGCGCTTCCGGAGCTCACAGACGAGTTCGAGCGACGGCTTGCAGCGCCAGCCTCTCACGAGTCCGGAAACAGCATTCGAGACGAAGACCTGTGTGGACCATACATCGAGCACGTTCTCGGGGTTCTCCCCGACGCGTTCGGAATCGACCGGTCGCTCGACGACGTCCGTATCGCCTACGATGCAATGCACGGAAGCGGGCGTGACGTGACAGACACGGTTCTCGAACGCACAGGAGCGAGCGTGACCCGACTGCGCTGTGAGCGTGACCCGACATTCGGTGGGACGCCACCAGAACCAACCCCCGAGAACGCCTCCACGCTGGTCGAACAGGTCACACGTGGTGGGGCAGACATCGGGTTCGTCAACGACGGAGATGCAGACCGGGTCGGCGTCGTGACGCCTGCTCGAGGCTTCGTCGACCCGAACGTCGTTCTCGCGGTCGTCTACGACTACCTGCTCGAACACGCCGATGGTGACGTGGTACGCACCGTCTCCACGAGCAGTCTCGTCGACCGCATCGCCGCCGAACACGGCCAGACTGTTCACGAGACGGCAGTCGGGTTCAAGTGGGTTGCCGAGGCGATGGGCGAACACGGAGCGCTTCTCGGCGGCGAAGAAAGTGGCGGCTACGGTGTCGGTGCACACCTCCGAAACAAAGACGGAGTCGTGGTCGCGCTGGTGGTGGCGTGTGCCCACAGCGAGCGTCCCCTGGACGACCGCATCGACGACCTGTTCGACACCTACGGCGAGGTCCATCAGGACAGAGTCAGTCTCGACTGTCCCGACGAGCAGAAACGGCCGACTCTCGATGCGCTCGAACGCGAATTACCGGACGATGTCGGTGGAGTCGGTGTCGAGCGAGTGAGTACGGTCGACGGCTTCAAACTCACGCTCGAAGACGGAACCTGGATTCTGGTTCGTCCGTCAGGGACCGAGCCGAAGCTTCGAATCTACGCTGAAGCGACGAGCGAGGGGCGTGTACGTGAACTCCTCGAGGGTGGACGCGAGGTCGTCGAGTCGGCTCTGAGCGGGACGTAGCTTCGGTCCTGCTCACTCCAGCCCAAACGGCAAAACCGCTTCGAGCGCCGACAGCGTCGGCTCGACAGTCGGGTACGCCCCGAGCAACTCAGTCGTCTTCTCGGGCCAGGCGACACCCGCACCGCTGCCCACAGCGACGATGGTGTCGAACCCTTCTTCGCCTGCGAGTTCGCTCGCACCGGCAGCAGCCAGCGCCGAAGCCGGTTCGAGGAACACTCCCGCCCGTCCACAGGCCCGGAGTGCTCGCGTCATCGACTCGCGGTCGACCACTGTCGGTCTCCCGCCCGACTCTCTCACCGCTGCGAGCGCGTGGTCTCCCGTGGTCGGAGATTTCGTCGACGTACTCAGCGGCTCCGGGCCAGGGTCCGTTCCAACTCGCTCTGCACTCTCCTCGAATGCAACCGCGAGCGGGTGTCGCTCCTCGGCTTCTGCGCTGACTATCGCGGGAGTCTCCTCGATGAGGCCCGCCGTTTCGAGTTCTCCGAACCCTTTCCAGATACCGTACAGTCCGTCGCCTGCACCGACTGCTGCGACCACCGCGTCGGGGACGCCGTGTTGTTCGACAATCTCGAACGCGATGGTCTTGTAGCCCTCGTAGACGTAGGGCTGTCCCGTGAACCAGCCGTCGAGTCCGTACGCCACGAACCAGCCCCGTTCTGCGAGCGCTTCGAGCAGCGTTTCGGCTTCGTGTTCGTCAGTTAGCTCCACTGTCTCGGCTCCGTAGGCACGCATCTGTGCGTGATGCGGTGGCTCACTTGACGGGTTGACGAACACCATCACCCTCTCGACACCGGCGAGGGCGGCGTACGCCGCGATTGCACTCCCGTGGTTTCCGGTCGTCGACGTCACGATTCGGTCCGCGCCGTCGGCAACGGCGTGTGAGACGACCATCGCCGCCATCCGGTCCTTCCACGACCACGTCGGATTCGTCGTCTCGTTTTTCACCAGCACGCTGGTGTCGTCGGCTCCCTCGCCCTCCGCAAGCGCAGGTGCGTCGACGAGTGGCGTCCATCCTTCACCAGTCGAGAGCCACTCGATGTCGTCCACCGGTAACCAGTCGGCGTAGCGATACATATCGTAGCGGTCGTCGTTCGTGACCAGTTCACCTGGAAGTTCGTCCAGTTCGACCTCGGGCAGACCCTCACGGATGCGGTCGGTGAACGTGTACGTGCTCATGTTCGTTCTGAATCTGCCAGCATCAAAACGAGTTGGGTTTGCGGTGGTTACTGCTCGAACGTTCGTTGTGCCTCGAAGCGCTCGCTCCCCTCGATTGCGGTACTCCTGAATCCGAGTGACTCCCAGAACGGACGGACTCGCTCGTCGAATGCAGCACGCAGTGTGCGGTCGTTCTCGCCAGCAGCCTCGACGAGTGTGGTCCCGATGCCCTGCCCGCGACGACGGCGGCGAATCGCGAGCGCGACAATCTCGTTCTCGACGAGGACCAGAACCCCGACGACCCGCTCGTCGGTGTGTTCCCCGGATGTGACGGCGAGGAGAACACTCTCATCGTCGATGGCACTCAGAAGCGTACTCATCTCGACTTCGAGCAATGCGCCGTCGAGGACGTTGCAGATGTCTACGAGGTCGTCCGCTGTTGCGGTTCTCACGTCCATGTTATCCGCCCTTGATGAGTCGGAGAATCCGGACGTGGTCGACGTCGTCGTCGAGCGGTCGGTCCTCGGGGACCGGGGTTCCGTCGACGAGAATCGACACCTCGTGTCTGCTCACGTCGAACGGTTCGAGCAGGTCGCTGTAGGTTCCCTCGGCAACCTCGACCGTCCGACAGCCCTCGCCGACGAGTTCGACGGTCACTTTCATTCGTCGAGCGGGTCGTAGACGTTCTCTTCGGCCGGGAAATCGCCGTTTTCGACCTCGGAGACGTACGTCTCGACGGCGCTTCGAATCTCGCTGTCTATGTCTGCGTACTGTTTCGAGAGCTTGAACGCTTCGCCACCGAGTCCCAGCACGTCTGTGGTCACGAGCACCTGTCCGTCGACGTGTCGACCCGCACCGATACCGATAGTCGGCACGTCAACTGCCTCCGTCACGACCTTCCCCGTCTCCTCGGTTATCGTCTCGAGAACGATAGTGAAGACGCCGGCTTCTTCGAGTCGCTCGGCTGTCTCGACGAGAGCGTCGAGCGCCGCTGAGCTGGTGTGACCGCGGCCCTGGATGTACGCCCCGCCAATCTGGTGCATTCGCTGTGGGGTGAAGCCGATGTGTCCCATCGTCGGAATCCCGAGTTCGGTCAGCCGTGCGATTATGTCGATGGTGGTGTCGCCGTGAGGTGCGGTTTCGAGTTTCACCGCGTCTGCCCCGGCCTCTTTCATGAACCGTCCGGCGTTCTTGACCGACTCCTCCATCGACGCGCCGTAGGAGAGAAACGGCAGGTCGCCGACGACCATCGCGTTCTCTGTGGCCCGGTCGACCGCCGCCGTGTTCGACAGCGCCTCCTCCATCGTCACGGGGAGTGTGTCGTCGTATCCGAGGTGGTTGTCACCCGCCGAATCACCGACGAGTATCATGTCCACCCCACCTGCATCAACCTGTGCGGCTATCGGGGCGTCGTAGGCGGTCAGCATCGTCAGCGGTTCTCCGTTCTCGTACTTTCGGTAGATGTCTCGGACGGACGTTCGATTCTGCATACGCGCACGTACCAGTGGGGGTGTACTAATACTGCCGGAGTTCATGTTTCCAGACACCCTCCCGCTCGTCGACCAGGCTGGCAGCAACGGCGACGGCACAGTTCGGCTC
>PUMG01000005.1 GCA_003551265.1 Halovenus sp. | reverse complement strand
TTCGCGGCAGCAATCGGCATGGCACTCGACCTCTCACACATCGCAGGCTTCATCGCCGTCATTGGAACCGGGCTGGACGACCTGATAATCATGGCGGACGAGATCTTACAACGAAAACAGGATGTGAAAACAGGCAGGGTGTTCCAGAGCCGATTCCGGAAGGCGTTCTGGATTATCGGCATGGCCGCAGCGACGACGATAATCGCCATGAGTCCACTCGCCGTGTTGAGTCTCGGCGACCTCCAGGGCTTTGCGATCGTCACCATCGTCGGTGTCCTCATCGGGGTCGGAATTACGCGCCCGGCCTACGGTGACGTGTTACGTCATCTCATGCTGGACGACGTGAAACGAGCGTAGGCCCACAGTGGAAAGATTCAAACGAGCGGCAGAGGTTACTGCAAGTATACAGATGGCGATAGGAACTGAGACGCCTGCTGCAATGCTTGAACGCAATCTTCCCAAAAGATACGGTAAAATAGATTCAGTGACAGTTCTATCAGAGAAAACAGGTGATACAGGAGAAGCTGCCGAGGCGGTGTATCGTACGCAGTTTACAGACTCGGATAACACAGAACAGATCCGCTATATCCGAGAAGTCGCTCCTGAGCGTGTTGAACCGGTCAGTAGGTCTCTCGCTCTGAATGAGGATATTGGCATACCGGAGTCGGAACTTCTCGATACCACACCAGCGTTGCTGATCATGGAGCCAGCAAAAGGTCGACCGCTCTCTCTGTTGTTACCACTGTTTTTTCTTCCAGGCGTATGGGCATACAAGTCATCAGGACTCCGCAAGGCTGCGGAGAATGTCGGTCGTTACTTTGGACGATTACATTCAGGGACACAGTGTGACATGGTAAGACCTGTGGATTTCTCACGGTTTGTTAAGTATACCCGTTACAGCAAAGCATTCTCTCATCATCTCGGTAACGACTTGACGACTGCAATTGATGAAATAATCTCCAAAATTTCAAACGTTGAGACGCCGGTCAGTTGTGTATTCTCTGATCCTACACCACACAATCTCTACTACTCGGATTCCGACATCGATTTAATTGATTATACATTCTACGATCACCTCTCTCTCAAGGATGTTATAACTTTTGAACGAGGTATGGAATTGATGGCAGAGCGGGTTCCGCATGGTCGACAGTCGCAGGCAGACGCTATCATTGCAGCATTTCGCCACGGGTATGCCGAGAGCGGTCCGGACCTCGGTATCGAAGGATTGTATGAGTATTTTAAAATTATCGACTATTGTTACGTTCTGGATAGATATCTGAACGGTAAACTTGGGAGGGATTCATCACCACTCTCAGAGAGAATCACTAGTCACACCGACATCAAGATCTGTACGGAGAGAATAACACAAATTATTAATTAACTCCGCTCAGAGCCACCTCACAGCCCGTGGATGCGCTCTTCGGCTTCGAGGAGTTCGTGATACCGGTTGCGGATAGTGACCTCGGAGATGTTCGCAACCTCGCTCACCTCGCTCTGTGTCACCTTCTGGTTCGTGAGGAGCGAAGACGCGTATACAGCAGCGGCCGCGAGACCGACAGGAGACTTGCCGGAGTGGACGCCCTGTTCTTTGGCAGTCGCCAACAGTTGTCTGGCACGCCGTTCGACCTCTTCGGAGAGGTCCAGGTCAGAGACGAACCGTGGCACGTAGCTCTCCGGGTCGGCTGGCTCGATTTCGAGCCGTAGCTCTCTGACGACGTACCGGTATGTGCGAGCGATTTCGTCCTTCTCGACACGAGAAACCTGTGTTAACTCATCGAGTGACCGTGGCGTGCCGGCCTGTCGGGCCGCAGCGTAGAGTGCCGACGTCGCAACCCCTTCGATGGACCGGCCCGGAAGCAAATTCTCTTCGAGTGCCCGGCGGTAGATGACGCTCGCAGTCTCACGGACGTTCTCGGGAAGTCCGAGCGCCGACGCCATCCGGTCAATCTCCCCGAGGGCCTGTTTCAGGTTTCGCTCGCGTGAATCGCGGGTCCGAAAGCGTTCGTTCCAGGTACGCAGACGCTGCATCTTCTCGCGCTGACGGCTCGACAGCGTGTTGCCGTAGGCGTCTTTATCCTGCCAGCCGATGTTCGTTGACAACCCCTTGTCGTGCATCATGTGGGTCGTCGGAGCACCGACCCGTGATTTCTGGTCGCGCTCACTGGAGTCGAACGCGCGCCACTCCGGCCCGGGGTCGATTTCTCGCTCCTCGACGACCAGCCCACACTCCTCGCACACTGTTTCGCCGTGTTCCGAATCCGAAGCGAGTTTACCGCCACACTCCGGACAGCCCACGCTCTCGTCGGACTCGCGTTCGGACTGTTCCTCGTTCTCGTTCGCTCGCGCGTAGCGCCTGGTAGTGGTGTCTGTCATGGTAGGGCTCGAGTCGGGTCCGTCACCCGCAAAACGCTTTCCTGTATGTAATGTGTTGGTTCGCATCCGACTTAAAGCTTTTCCAGAATGGGAGGTTTCGTTCACAGCCGCGGAAAAAATTCTCTGCCCTGTTCGACACCTGTCTCTCTCTGATTCGGTTCAGTCCTGTGTTATCTCGCGCTCGATGACTTCTTCGAACCCGTCCAGTTCGAGCGTCCCACCCAGCGTTCGGTTGGGGTACGGGATGTTGATGCCTTCCTCGTCGAAGCGTTCTTTCACGTTCTTCACATACTCGGCCCGAATTCCGATGAAGTCGGCGCGACTCGGGTCGGCTATCCAGATGCGTGACTGGAGTCCAACCGATGAGTCACCGAGTTCGGTGAGGCGGACTGACGGTCCCGGATCGGAGAGGATATCCTCGTGGCGTTCGGCCTCGTCGATGATGATTTCGGTTGCCTTGTCGATGTCGTCGTCGTAGCCGATACCGAAGTCGAACTTCAGCCGGAGTTTGTCTTTGGCCACGGGGTTTTTGACGACACTATCGGTGAGCTGGGTGTTCGGAACCGTCAGCAGTTCGTTGTCGAACGTCCGGATACGGGTCACACGGAGGCTGATATCTTCGACGATGCCGTTGTTGCCGTCCCACTCTATCCAGTCACCGATACGGAACGGGCGGTCGGTGAAGATGAAGATGCCAGCGACGAAGTTCTGAATGACGTTCTGGAGTGCGAACCCGATTGCGAGCGTCGCCGCTGCCGCGATGGTTGCCAGCGAACGCAGGAAACTTCCGAAGCCAGCGACGCCGAACGCGACCGACAGCGCGACGAACAGAATGGTGATGTTCAACACCTTCTGTAACGGCTTTTTCGCGTGTGCATCCAGGTTTCGAGCGTCCATCAGACGAGACGCAACTGAACCGAAAATGAGCCTCGCCAGGAGGTACACAACGATGAGTGTGACCAGAAAAACAACCCCTTGAGCGACCGTCTCTGCCCACGGGACGTTCGCACTTTCGAGCAGATCTGTGGTCGGAGTTGTCACAGCCACTTGATTGGTACGAATGCTTACGACGCTCATCGTTCTATCACGGCGACGTGACCGCGGGTGTCGACGACAGTCGCGCTCACCCGGTCTGCAAGCTCAATCGCCAGCGATTCGGTGTCAGTCCCTGCTCGCGCCGACCGGTGGAACTTGACTTTCACGAACTGGCGTTCTTCCAGTTGACCTTTGAGCTCGTCAGTTACCGCCTCAATGCCACCTTTCCCAACCCAGAGCGTCACATCCAGCGTCTGAATCGTCTCGCGACGAGTGTCTGAACTCATGGACAGTAGTTTGGCTACACGTATTTATATCTGCATATCTGCACACTTCTTGCTGTTTCATCGAGTTGTGAGAACATGACGAGTCAATGCACCAAGTAACAGCAAACAGAACAGTATCATCGCACCCTGCGTGGTTGCAGCGATCGTCGAATCCACGTCACCTCCAGTGAGAAGTGCAAGAACGTCCGGGAGGCCCCTGAGTGAGCCAAATACGCCGAGTGCAGCGAGAACACCGATGGCGTACACTGCCAGCGTACTTCTCTCTGTCTGGGTGCCGACAACACCAAGCGCGACGAAGAGAACACCGAAAATCGACGGAATCAACGCCGTAATGCTGGCGAAGTCGGAGAGAGCATACGCAAAAGCACCAGTGACCGCGAGCAAGACACCGACAACGATGGCGAGTTGACTGGTCGTGCGCTCAGTTTCTGCCATATTTCGACTCGGGTGGGTGTCCAGTTATATATACCGATCGACGGAATCTGTGATAGATTCTCAATCCGCCCGTGCCGTGTGAGAACTATCAATTGTTCCGTCGACCGGTCTAAAACCGAGGAGAATACCTGTTCTTTAGTGATCCAGGGGAGCTATTGAGGAATCTAATCGGTGAAGTTCAGCTACTGGCACTAAGACCGCTGTTCTGAACACCCGGTACTCAAAATCTTCTCCGTAGTACTCCAGGGTCAGGATGAATACGACAACCTCTCTACAATCCACCAACACCGACAGGGTCGGATATCCCACCGTTCGTAAACCAAATATCCACAACACAACCCGATGTAAGTACTTCTACAGACGTTCAGAATGCTGGAAGTCCACCGCACCCATCAAGCGAAAATCCCCGACCACCAGCAGGTAGAGGAACCGCTTGACCGCCACGGGTGGTCAGCCAGCAAACTCTGGAACGCTACCAGACTGCGTCTGATAGCCCGTTAGACGTAGTCTCACGACGTTGGCAACTACCACTCCCGCCAGGTCTGGGAGGACACGGGCGAGATACCTGGCCACGGTGACCTCAAAAGCGAGTTGAAAGGTCACATCACATACAAAGGACTACACAGCCAGTCCAGTCAGCGCGTTCTGGAGTAATTCGCTGAAGCCTTCAACTCATGGTACAGTAAGAGATAGTCCGATGATCGGGCGAATCCGCCCGGATACCGCAAGAAAAACTACTACGATGACGAAGGCCGCCGTGTCCACGAAGAACACCCGCGTTCAACGCTGACGTGAATGGGGCAGAGAACATCCGCCTCGACACCAACGAAAGTACAGGTAATTCCGAGTCAACACCCTGTCTGGATGGAGATAGGAGTACCGGCTGGTTGGCACAGTCCGGAGCCTACCTTCATACCTTGCCCAGCGGATTCCAACCGCAGGAACAAGTGGTAACTGCAACCCCTAATATCCCAATCCGGCGGTGCGCTACCGTGGGATTCTTCCGCGTTAACGCGGAGGAGGATGTCAAATGCGACGTTCCTACTTTGCCTTCTCTGCTTCTGCCTGAACGATGTACGCCCGGTCGTCGGAATACTCGGCGGCGGCGTCGAGTGCGCGTTCAGTGCCAATCTGGTTGAGCGCCCATGCTGCGCTTGCACGAACCTCGTCAGCGTCATCCTCGGCCAGTCGCTCCGCCAGCGGGTCGATAGCTCGTGTATCGCCGAGGAGTCCGAGTGTCCGGGCCGCTGCAGACCGTATCTCGGGGGAGTCAGCAGCGAGGGTTTCGGCGACGGGTTCGAGTGACTCCTCGCTTCCGATCATCCCGAGCGAACGCAGCGTCGTTTTCTCGAGTTCGACGTCCCGGCCACCCAGGAAGTTGTGTAGCGTTGCGCACGCCCGGTCGTCACCAATCCGTCCCAGGACACGGATCGCCTGTTTGTCCCGGCGCTGTGCGAGTGGCTGGACTGCCTCGAACGCCTCGACAGGTGCCATGTGCTCCAGCGCATCGAGGATGTTCTCCTGCATGAAATCTGAGTCGAATTTATCCAGCGCCGAGAGAATTGGCTCGACCTCTCCACGCTTCTCGTAGAGCTTGATAGCTGACCACTCTGGTGGGAAATCCTTTCTGTTCTCGGGGTCGAGCACGTCGTAGAACCCTTCTCGCCTGAGCTGTTCGCGTACCTCAAGGTCGGTAAACAGCGTCGCGTCGTCGAGGTCGCTCTCTAACTGCTGTGCCCCATCGAGCAGCTCCTGAATCTCCGGTTCGTCGGTGTCCGGATGCAGACCACTGTCGGCGACATCCTCGCTGACGTCGGCGAGTTTCTCTGCGACTGTTTCAGGGTCGTCTCCCTCGACCGCGTAGGAACTCTCCAGCACTTCGCTCGCCGTCGCGACGTACGTCTCTGCAGCCTCTGTGAGTTCACGCTCGCCTTCTTTTGCCCACTCGCTGCCCGTAATCGTCGAAACGGCGCTGTCGAGCGAATCAGTTACCTGCTCGATGTATGGACCGCGCTGGTCTTCGATATCGTCGCGGAGTTCCGAAACTCGGTCCTCGAACCCATCGCGCGGGTTCTCTTCTTCCTCCTCGTCTTCGTCTGATTCCGCTTCGTCTTCATCTGATTCTTCCTCGAGTTCCACCTCGAACACCGCATCCTCGAGGTCTGCCTCGATGTCGTCGAGTAGTTCGTCGGCGTCGTCGAGGTCAGCCTCTGTCTCGGCCTGCTCGACAGCCTCCGCTGCCTCGTCGAGACCGCTCTCGAAGGTGGCAGGGTCTGCAGGCTCAGGTGTCTCTGCCGAGTCATCCTCGGTCTCGTCCCCGTTGCTCATGTTCGAGTGTGCGTCGGTTTCGGCCAAAGGCGTTTCCCTTTCTCACCGCGCTGGAAGAATCGTGGTGCCTATAAGAGTGTACTCCCGAGCAACGGTATGGAACGCCGGACGTTCATCGCAACCCTGGGTGCTGGCGCGACAGTCGGTCTGGCTGGCTGTCTCGACGCCGGTGGTGACCCGACTGGAGAGAACGAAGTAGGGATGACCATCGACAGTTTCCGGCCGGAAGAACTCGTCGTCGAACGGGGGACGACCGTCACGTTCATCAACACCAGCTCTCACGCACACACTGTGACTGCGTTTCAGGACGCCTACCCCGAGGAGGCCGAGTTCTGGTCCTCCGGAGATTTCGACACCGAAGAGGAAGCTATCGAGGGCTGGAACCGGAACAACGGCGGCGCGCTGTATGGCGGTGACGAGTTCGAGTACACGTTCGAACACATCGAGGAGGGTGAGAGCAGGTCGAGATACGACTACTACTGTATCCCACACTACGTCCCCCATCAGGGAACCGAGATGAGGGGATACGTCATCGTCGAAGAGTGATACTGGCGGGCGAAGCTATCGCGGACTTTTCGAAAGAGGGTGTTCACGTTCCCAGTCCACGACTGCAATCTCACTACTTCACTGTTGCCATCTTGTAATCTTACCATCTCACTGTTGCCATCGTACATCAGCGAGCGTGCGCTGGACGGCCTGTTCCCCCACGGCCACGGCGAG
>PUMG01000190.1 GCA_003551265.1 Halovenus sp. | reverse complement strand
TCCACATAATCGGCGAGGACGAAGGGATGACTGAAGTTGTCTTCGAGCTTATCCACGACGGGCACACTGACTACGAAACCCCGCCAATCGGTGTCGATGTCGTCCACGACCACGGCCACGACGATGACCACGACCACGGCCACGGCGATGAAGTGGGCACGTTCGACATCATCGACCGCAGTACCGACGAGGTTACTGCCGATATCCACGGCGACCACTGGCACGGGGACCTGCCTGACGTTCCGGAGGGCGACAACATCTCACTGGGTGCGTACATCGAAGATGACCACGGTGACGAAATCGAACTCGATGGCGACCACTACGAACTCGGCGTTGAACTCGTTGATGGCGCTCACGAGGACGTTGTGAGTTTCGACTACCATGGCGACCACGTCCACATCATCGGCGAGGAGGATGGACACACCGACGTGGTCTTCCAGCTCATCCACGACGGTCACACTGACTACGAAACCCCGCCAATCGGTGTCGATGTCGTCCACGACGACCACAGCCACGACGATGACCACGATGATGATCACGAACACGACGGCGAGTACTACGGTTTCTTCACCGAGGAGGGTGAGGTGAGCGTGCTCAGGGGCGAGAAACTCCACGAAGAACACGGCGTCGAGGGATGCGGCGACATCGGTATGTACGTCGTAGTCGACCCTGACCACGGCGAGGTGATGCTCGAAATCACACCGGAGTGAAACGCCCGCCGACCGTCGCGTATCACGGTCGGCTCTGATTCTGGAGGTCTTCTTCGCGGTTCGTTTTACTCGATTGAGCGTACTCTTTATCGCGGAATGTTATTAAAAATCCATATGAATATAATAATATTTTTAGCCACAGAGCCCCATCTACCCGTATGGAGACAACACGACGGTCCGTCCTGAAAGCCGGTGCCGGGGCGCTCGCGTTCGGAGCGCTCGCTGGCTGTATCGGGAACGACAGCGGTGGGGAGGAGACGGCTGACGGCTACACCGCGTTCTTCTCGCTGTACGACTGGGCGAATCAGGTTGCGGGGGACGAGTTGACGTTCGAGAACCCTGTGGGGACTGGTCAGATGGGTCACGGCTGGAGTCCTGACGGCGACATCACCAGAGACATCGCATCCTCGGATATGTTCATCTACCTCGACACTCCGGAGTTCTCCTGGGCACAGGACATCGTCCAGACGCTGGAGCAAGACCACGACGACGTTCTCATCATCGAGGCACTCGATGGGCTCGAACCGCACTTCATTCCGTTTGACGGTGGCGAGAGCGAGCTCCCAGAGCCGGATTACGGTCACGACTTCGACGAAGACAGCCTTGGGTTCGAAGATTTCGAGATCTGGGACCTGCGAACAGACGAGCAACTCGGCTACTGGCACGTCGACCACTGGCACGGCGGCGTGCCGGACGCACCACTCGATTCGTTCGTGCCGGTCGGCATCGTGATTCGCGACACTGACGAACGCGTGTTGCCCCTCGGCCACGGAGAGACGTACTCCGTCGACGCTCGGGTGGCTGATGGCGCACCTGAAGATGTTCTCGACATCGAATCACAGGGCGACCACGTCGAGTTTCACGGCCGCTCTCTCGGGAACACGGAGGTCGTCTTCGAGATATACCGGGAGGACGAACTCGTCTACGAGACGAGCGACGAGCCGGAAGGTGTCGAAGTCGTCGAGACAGACGAAGGGAGCAGCTTCTTCGACCCCCATCTCTGGGTCGACCCGATTCACGCCCAGCGGATGGTCGAGAACATCGCCGACGGACTCGTCGAGTACGACCCCGACAACGAGGAAACCTACCGAGAGAATGCAGCGGCGTACAACGAGCGCCTCGACGATGTCGACCGACAGTTCCGAGAACTTCTTGATGCTGCAGAACTCGACGTCGCCGTCTTCGCCGGTCACGACTCCTACCAGTACGTCGAACGACGCTACAACTTCGACCTCGTCACTCCCGTTGGGGTCACGCCGGACGCTGTCGAGGACCTTGACTCCATCGCAAATCTGATAGAAGTTATCGAGGCGAACGACATCGACACCGTGCTGTACGACCCGTTCGAGGCACCTGACCCCGACGACAGCTACCCACAGATGGTCGAGATGTTGTTCGAGAACACCGACATCGACGACGCTGAACCACTCAGCCCGGCCGAAGGACTGACTCAGGAGTGGGCCGACAACGACTACGGCTGGGTCGAACAGATGGAAGAGATCAACATCCCATCGCTCGAAAAAGCACTCAAAGCGTGATTTCTGCTGGAGGACACCGTCGACCAGCGCGTCACTGCCTTGCCTGTCAATATTGCCACGTTATTAAAAAAACACAAACGAATAATAATCTTTTTTACGACAGACCGTCATCATCGAGGTACGAATCGTGAGTACAGTCATCGAAGTCGAAGATGCGACGTTCGCCTACGGCGAGACAGTGGCAGTCGAGGATGTCTCCCTCACTGTCGAGGAGGGTGATTTTCTGGGTCTCATCGGACCGAACGGCTCCGGGAAGACCACACTCTTACACCTGATGATTGGGCTCAAACGCCCCGACAGCGGCAGCGTTCGGCTGTTCGGCGAGCCAGCGACGTCGTTCGAGGCAGGAGAGCGAATCGGCTACGTCTCCCAGCGTTCGACCGACCGGGGTGAGGCGATGCCGGTGTCGGTCCGTGAAACCGTACTCATGGGGCGGTTCCGACACGCCGGACACTCACGTCTCAACGAGCGTGACCACAAGATAGTCGAGCAGTCGCTCGAACGGGTCGGTATTGCGAATCTCGCGGATCGCTCCATCTCTGCGCTGTCGGGGGGGCAACGCCAGCGGACGTTCATCGCCCGTGCGCTTGCCTCAGAGGCAGACCTGCTCGCTCTCGACGAGCCAACAGTCGGCGTCGACGCAGACTCCCGGAGCGCGTTTTACGGTCTCCTCGATGCGCTGAATGCCGAGGGCATCACGGTCATCCTCATCGAACACGATGTCGATATTCTAACCGAACACGTCAACAGGGTCGCCTGCATCAACCAGCGGTTGTACCACCACGGCGACACCGTTTCGTTTCTCGAAAGCGGCGCAATTCAGGACGCCTACGGCTCGACGAGTCGACTCCTCGCACACGACCACCCATGACAGAAGACAACGCGCCATCAGATGAGTCCACCGCTCAGGAAGCAGGGAGTGAGATGGTCGACGGTGGTCAGGTGGTCGCCGACAGCGTCGACGGTGGACAGGTCGTCACCGACAGCACTGATGGTGGACAGGCCGTCACCGACAACGTCGAAGATGTTCACGAACGTTCGCACGAGAGCGCACACTCACGGGCGGTTCCTTCGATTCGTGAGACGCTCACACTTCTTGGCGTCGCGATAACTGCGGTGCTCGCCGTGGTTGCGCTGTCGTTCGTTGCGCTCGACTGGTTGCGGACGCTTTCGGGACCGGTTGGAACGGTTGCTGCCGATGCATTCGAGCAGTCCCTCAGCGGTGGTGAAGCCCTCGACGGCGTACTCGGAACGCGCGTGTTCCAGTATCCGTTCACGCTACGGGCCATCGCGACGGGGATTCTTATCGGTGTTGTCGGCCCGCTGGTCGGGACGTTTCTCGTCCACCGACAGATGGCACTCGTCGGCGAGACGCTCGCACACACCGCGTTCGCGGGTGTCGCTGTTGGTGTCGTCGTCGCGGGCTTGACTGGCATGGCTGGAACAGAAGGACAGCTCGTGTTCGTTGCACTGGTCGTGAGCGCGCTTGCAGCACTCGGTCTGCAGTGGCTCGCCAGCCACACCGACTCCTACGGCGACGTGCCCATTGCGATTGTCCTCACCGGGAGTTTCGCCGTCGGGACGCTGCTGATCTCCTGGGGACGAGACATGGTCGCCGTCCCCATCGAAATCGAGGACTTTCTCTTCGGCAGCCTCTCCATCGTGACAGCAGAGGGGATGCAACTCGTGGCCGTGCTCACCGTCGTTGTCGTTGCCCTCGTGGTGGTGAACTACAAACAGTTCCTGTTCATCACCTTCGACGAACAGGCCGCCCGGGTCGCCCGGTTCAACGTCACGGCGTACAACTCGCTGCTCATCGTGATGACGGCTGTCGTCGTCGTCGGCGCGATGCAGATACTCGGCGTCATTCTTGTCGCCGGGTTGCTGGTGATACCGGCGGCTGCAGCCTCACAACTCGGTCACAGTTTCAGAGAAACGCTGTACCTCTCGGTCATCGTCGGTCAGCTATCGGTGCTGGGCGGACTGGCAGTGGCAATCGGATGGAGTCTGCCGCCTGGCGGCGCGATTATCGTCTTCGCCATCGCGATGTATATCCTCGCAGTGCTGGTGTCTGACCGGGGTGTCGGTCATATCTCTGTCCACTGAGACGGACTGGTACATGAATTATCGGACGTCATCAGAGATTTCTCTTTGCGTCGCTCAGCACGAGAGAGAATCCCCGGCATCTCGCCGGGAGAGGTTGCGAGGGAAGACCGCTCCGTTGGTCTTCCCGCACTGAGTTGTGCACCCGCGTGGGTGTCTGTCAGTGCGAGGGATGCGATTTGAACGCATGAACCCCTACGGGAGCGGATCTTGAGTCCGCCGCCGTTGGCCTGGCTTGGCTACCCTCGCACGCCCTGGAGTTGGCGGGTTCGCCTAATCTATGTTGCGATTACAGAGATTCGAGGAGAAGTCACTGGAACATTCCTGTTGGCTGTGCTTCAGCGTCCTGTTCCTCTGCGACCTGTTTGTACTGCTGTGCAATCTGGTTCATCTGATTGCGTATCTCCTCGGCGTGTTCTTCCAGTTCGGTGGTGTCGATGTCGAACTCGACGAGCGGCTCCAGAGCCGTTTCGATGACGGATTGGGCTGCTCCGGGGTCTGGCAAGTGGGGATGTGCCTGTACGATTAACAGCGTCGCTGGAATGTCGAGCTGGTAACACTCCCTGACGAGGGCACCGGTAATTCCTCCGACAACTCCGTTCTTCGAAGCAACCGGAACGTCGGCATCTCGAAGCTCTTCTCGCAACGCTTCGGTCGTCGCAACGGCCTGAACGTTTCCGAGTTGCTCTTTCGACTCTGCAGGTGCACCAGCGATGAAGATGGTTCGCCGGTACTCTACTCCCACCTCGGAGAGCACGCAGTTGCTCACTGGTTTCAGGGCGTTCGGAGGCAGTGCCAGGTCGCTCTGTAAGGTCATCACTGGGGGGTCTTCTCCTGCATACACACGCACGAGGTCCTGGACCAGTCCATCAGCGAAGGTGACGACTGGGGGGAACTCCGAGGACTGAATGCTTGCGTGGTGGGAAAGACCAAGCTGTCTGGTGATCAGGTCCACTGCAATGGACGCCACCAGACCATGTCCTGACAAGCCCTCGATTAACGTTGGCTCGTCCGGTCTCTCGTCTTCGATCCAGATACACTTTGCACCTTTATCGCGACTCATACTGATATGTTGAACGCTACTGACAAAAATCTACGGTCGTTCTCTGGTACCGACTCATCACGTCCGAGAAGAGACTCGCTATGATTCGTCCGTGACATCTGTCGCGTCCACTACGCGCTCGAACTCGAATCCACTCAGAGAGGTATCGGGTTCGGGAACGTGCTCGGACGAAGACGTACGCTCGCGACGCTTTTCTGCTGCAACCTTCTCGAACGGTGAACTGGGGTCTGGTGTGCTCGCAGGGTGTTCGTCGACCGTCCCGACAGTCCTTTCCTGGGTAGTCCTCGCATGCTCAGTCCCACTTGCCCAGTTGTCTCTGCCCGATGGGTGCTGGTCCTCGTCGCTTCGAGGCTGTGAGCGTGTCCCTCGCATCTCGAGAAACTTCTCGAACATCTTCTGAAGGCGGGCCTCGAACTCCTGTGCCTGTTGCGGGTCGAAGTGTTCTGCGAGTTCGTGGACACGCTCGAGGTGGTCGAGCGCCGCAGCGCACTCCTGTATCGCCTCTCTCAACTGACCGCTGGCTTCCAGTCTCGCCCCTTCGTTCCAGCGCTTGCGGGCGGCTCGCTCATGTAACTCGATGAGTCGTATCGCGGCGTTGTCAATCTCCGCTCTGACGTTCTCTGGCTCACCCTCGAAGTGCTGGTGGTCGGCCCATTCCAGTGAGAGAACCGCCCGGTACCGTCTGAACGTTGTCTCCCACTGGTCGATGGCAGTTTCGAGGTCCTCTGTCGCTTCTGCCTCGAGTTTGGCCTCGTGGGCCTGCTGGAGTGGCTCCGCAGCGACCGATTTGAGCCGCCAGCGCAACTCATCGAGGTCCGTTGCGAGCGTCCGCTGTGTCCCGAACTGAAACGCGTCCGTTCGTTCTGTCTCCTCACGGTGGGCCTGTGCGCGGTCGTATTGGTCTCTGGCTTCTTCAAGCGCTATCCGGGCCTCTTCGTACTTCTCATCTGCAATCAGTTCTCGCGCGCGCCGTACTTTCGCTTGTGCGCGCTGAATGAACAGGCGTGTAGCAGTCCTCTCCAGCGTCCGCTCCATCTCGGGCAACTCTGGCGCGAGAACGTCTTCATTTAGCGGCGTCGTACACTGGACGAAACAGAACAACTCGTCCAGTTCACGGCGTGTCTCGTCGTACATTGGACCGAATTTTTCTCGGTTGAGGCTGGTGCTGTCGTTTTCGACTTTGTCAGCGAACAACTCGACCTCGATTGCCAGGTCCTGGAGTCGCTCGCGGAGTTTGCCAATCCAGCCGAGGTGGCGGAGGGCGATATCGACGGCCTCGCTGTTCGTATCGAGAAGTGGATACTCCCAGGTCACGCCACTCGTCGTTCGAAACACCAGCGTCTCGTACTGAACGTCGACTCCAGCCAGTTCGCTGTAGGCCAGTTCGCCTCTGTCGGATCCGTCGCCGTCGAGCGTACCGAAGACGATGTGTTCTTCAGTCACGACCAACCCGACCGGGACCTCCACTCGTTGCTTGTCACTCTCGTCGAGGCGGACCATCCCCTCACGATTTATAAGTGCAAGTGCAAACTTCTCGTTATCACTAATGATATTCGATGGGAGCGGAGAGGGAAGCTCTCCATCGGAATAGATGTCTTGACTGCGTCCATTTACCTTGACTCTTCTCACCGTAATCTGGACTCCCTGCTACTCTGTTCTCACACAAGATAATAAACTGTTCGGAAAGTGTATACTATTGGTACTATTCGGTGGGACGTTCACACCTGTGGTTTCACGTCTCCGGTTCGAAGTTTAGCGAGGCGGAGTTGATACAATACCGTTTGCCAGTCGGGTTCGGACCGTCCTCGAAGATGTGTCCAAGGTGGCCCT
>PUMG01000078.1 GCA_003551265.1 Halovenus sp. | reverse complement strand
CTGACCTCCATACATCATGTACAACAACCATGCTTATAAAGGTTAATGTAGTTCAGGGAGTCGGCCCGGCTACAGACGGCGGTAGTATAGCCACTCGAACTCGCTTCCTCCCACGACTAAAGTCGTGGGTTTCCGCGCTGTCGTATCTATGAGTCGCGGGGCACGCACAGAACTCGCAGAGAAGATAGCGGGCGAGGTAACACTCAGCGACGACCCCGGAGCGACGCTCAAGAAGTGGCGGACGGACTTCGAGATTGCACAGACGGACCTGGCCGCTGCGCTCGATGTCTCTCCTTCAGTGGTCTCCGATTACGAGAGCGGGCGACGCGGGAATCCTGGTATCGGCGTCGTGCAGCGCTCGGTGACGGCGCTGCTGGACATCGACGAAGAGCGCGGAGGACAGCACATCCGCCAATACACCCGCGTACTCTCTGCGGGCTTCGACAGCGAGGTTGTCCTCGACCTGCGGGAGTATCCGACGAACATCCCACTCGACCGGTACTACGAGACAATCGAGGCGACCGAACTCGTTCGGGGTAACCGCGACACGCTGGCAGGACACACCGTCATCGACAGCATCGAGGCGATTCGCCGCCTCTCCAGCGACGAGTTCTACAACCTCTACGGCGAGAGCACGAACCGGGCGCTGGTGTTCACGAACGTGACGCGCGGTGAGTCGCCACTGGTCGCCCTCCGGGTGGTCAAACCGACCCCCCACGCTGTCGTTCTCCACGGCATCGAAACCGATGACGTCTGGGAGTACGCCACGGACCTCGCACGCATCGATGGATTCTCGCTTGCAGTCACCGACATCGAACTCGACGCACTGCTAGATGGACACAGAAGTCTGCCGTGAGAGGAACGGGACTTCGCCCTGAGAGTGACCTGACGTGAGTCGGGACGTCCCTGCTTCTTACTCCTCGCCGTTGTCGAGCGAGATATATTTCGTATCGATAAGACGGTCGTCACTGTCGAGACGGTCACGAACATCCTGGGGGACGGTGTCGTCGAGGTTGTACACCGAGAGCGCCTCGCCACCGATGGTCTCACGGGCGTTGAACATCCCTGCGATGTTGACGCCAGCGTCACCCAGCACAGTCCCGATGAATCCGATGACACCGGGTTCGTCGGCGTTTCGGACGGCCAGCATGTGCCCGTGTGGGATGGCGTCGACGCGGAAGCCGTCGATACGAACGATTCGCGGGTCGTTCCCGGCGAACTGTGTTCCACAGACGCTGACTTCTTCCTCGCTGTTGCCGACAGAGACGGTGACGAGCGACTGGAAATCTGCGATCTGGCGCGTCCGACTCTCGACAACCTCGATGCCACGCTGGTCGGCGATTCGGGGGGCGTTCACGGCGTTGACCTGCCACTCCAGCGGCTGGAAGACGCCTTTCAGCGCGCTCGCGGTCACGAGGTCGACGTCCTCGCCAGCGATGTCGCCCGCATAGGTCACTTCGACGAACTCGACGCGGCCATCGAGAAGCTGGACCGCAATCTTGCCGGCGGTGTCCGCGAGACCGATGTACGGCTCGATTGCCGGGTAGGAGCGCTCGTCGATAGACGGCGCGTTGAGCGCGTTCGCCACCGGCTCGTCTTCGAACGCAGCGAGCACCTGCTCAGCCGTCGAGACGGCAACGTTCTTCTGTGCCGCCTCGGTCGACGCACCGAGATGTGGTGTGACAATAACTCCGTCGACATCGAGAAGTGGGTTGTCCGGAGAAACCGGCTCGGATGCGAACACGTCGACGGCCGCTCCTCTGAGCAACCCGTCTTCGACTGCTGTTGCGAGCGCTTCTTCGTCGACGATGCCACCGCGAGCGCAGTTTACGAGATACCCGCCTTCGAGCTGTGCGAGTTCTTCCTCGCCAATCATGTTCTCCGTCTCTTCGGTCAGCGGTGTGTGTATCGTCAGAAAGTCAGCGTGGGTGAGGCACTCCTCGAGCGTGTCGACGAGTTCCGCGCCGACCTGTGCTGCGCGCTCTTCGCTGATGTAGGGGTCGAAGACGACGACGTCCATCCCGAGACGGCTGAGTCGCTTCGTGACCTCCTGGCCGACGCGACCGAAGCCGACGACGCCGAGGGTTTTGTCGTTGACTTCCGTCCCGAGGAACTCGCCTTTCGCCCACTCGCCCCCCGTGAGTGTGATGTGTGCCTGGGGAATCGAACGGGCGGTTGCGAACGCCATCGCCACGGTGTGCTCGGCTGCCGCACGGACGTTCCCCTCCGGGGCGTTGGCGACGATGACACCGTGTTCGGTCGCCGCATCGATGTCGATATTGTCCACGCCGATGCCTGCGCGGCCGACGATACGCAACTCGGGGGCGGCCTCGAATACCTCCCGGGTGACGTCGGTTCCCGACCGGACGATGAGTGCGTGTGCGTCCGCAACTGCCTCGAGTAACTCTGCCTGCGTGAGCGTGTACGCTGTTTCGACTTCGTGGCCGTGCTCTCGCAGCAGGTCGATGCCTGCCGATGCAATCGGGTCCGTCACGAGTGCTTTCATGCCTGGAGAGAATCCGGGTGGCGAGATAATCCTTGTTCTCTCGGGTCGAGACGAAACAAGCGTAGGCTGTTTATACGTGCCTCTCGCATGCTCACGCAATGAGCGAGGATAGCGAACAGGAACTCGGTATCACGAAGTCGAAAGCACACCAGACGGGCGAGTGGTACGCCGAAGTCGTCCAGAAGGCCGAACTCGCCGACTACGCGCCGATGGGTGGCTTCATCGTCACCCGCCCGCGAGGGTACAACATCTGGGAGCGCCTCCAGAGCAATCTCGACGGTTGGTTCAAAGAGACCGGCGCGCAGAACGCTTACTTCCCGCTCTTCGTTCCGGAGGAGTTTCTCGAACGCGAGAAAGACGTCGTCGAAGGCTTCGACCCGGAGGTGGCGTGGGTCACTCACGGCGGCTACAACGAACTCGAAGACCGTCTCGCGGTTCGACCGACCAGCGAGTCGATCATCGCGCCGTTCATGGCGAAGTGGGTCCGCTCACACCGTGACCTTCCGCTTCGACTCAACCAGTGGTGTTCGGTCGTCCGCTGGGAGGCCACGGAAACAAAGCCGTTCTTTCGAACCAAAGAGTTCCTCTGGCAGGAGGGTCACACGGCCCACCGGGACATGGACGATGCCTGGGAGGAGACGATGCTTCGGCTCGGCCAGTACGAGCGCGTCTACGAGGACGTGCTGGCGATGCCGGTGTTGACCGGCCGGAAACCTGAACACGACAAGTTCCCCGGCGCACACACCACGACGACGGTCGAGGCACTCATGCCCGACGGCAAGAGCGTTCAGGGGGCGACCAGTCACTATCTCGGCACTTCCTTCGGCGAGGCGTTCGATATCACCTACGTCGACGAGGACGAGAACGAACAGGTCGCTCACACAACCTCCTGGGGTATCTCCTGGCGCTCTCTCGGCGCGCTGATTATGACCCACAGCGACGACCAGGGACTCGTGCTGCCGCCGACGCTCGCCGACCCACAGGCCGTCGTCGTCCCGATCTGGCAGGAAGATAACGTCGACGACGTTCTTGCCTACGCCGAGGACGTCACCGCACAGCTAGAGGAAGCAGGAATCCGCGTCCACCTCGACGACCGCGACCACCGCAACCCCGGCTTCAAATACAACGAGTGGGAGCTGAAAGGCGTCCCCGTCCGCCTCGAAATCGGTCCGAACGAGGTGGGCGACGAGACAGTGACGTTCGTCCACCGGCCCGACGGCGAGCGCACCACAGAGTCGGTCGACGCCATCGCCGAGACAACCGACGACCACCTGGAGACGGTCTACGCGAAACTGTACGCCAGTGCCGAAGAGACGCTCGAAGGAGAGATTCGGGAGGCGACCAGCCGTGAGGAGATTCTGGGGACCATCGGCCAGCACGGGGGATACGTCAGATGTGGCTGGTGCGGCGACGAAGCCTGCGAAGAACCAATCAAAGACGCGATTGCCGCCGAAATCGTGATGGTTCCGCTCGACCGCGACGAGGAACCGGTTCACGAGGAGTGTGCCATCTGTGGCGAACCTGCCGAAGAGACGGCGCACTTCGCAAAGACGTACTAGTTTCCGACCCAGAGGTGGGCTGCCTTCGGGGGTCGTGGTACCGTTTCTCTCGGAAGCCTTATACATCACCCGACCATCCGTTCAGAAGCAATGGTAAACGGTACGGTGGATTTCTTCCACGACACTGGCGGTTACGGATTCATATCGACTGAGGACGCGGACGACGACGTATTCTTCCACATGGAAGACGTTGGCGGAGCGGACCTCGAAGAAGGACAGGAGATCGAGTTCGACATCGAACAGGCCCCCAAAGGCCCGCGCGCGACCAACGTCGTCCGCAACTAGTTCTGAGTTCCAGCCGTCGTCTCGTGACGACGACTGGTCGACTCCGTTTTCGAACGCTACACACAGGAGAGAGATTCTCGGACCTGGACAGAGATTCTCGGACGGCGTACGGCGAAGAATCTCTGATGACGTACGACAATCTCTATAGCTGGCGCTCTCGGAGCCGGTAATCGGATAAAATAGCTCATACCGAGAACGTTTATCTGGTCGCAGCCGTAGCACCTGTCAGTGTACGATTCCATCCTCGAAACGATTGGGTCACCTCTCGTTCGAATCACAGCTCCCGAGGGGACGACGGTTGCAGCGAAAGTGGAGTCGTTCAACCCGAGCGGGTCGGCGAAAGCGAGACCGGCGATTGCGATGGTCGAGCGCGCAGAGGAATCAGGCGAGCTCCGGCCTGGAGAGACGATTGTCGAGCCGACCAGCGGAAACACAGGAATCGGTCTCGCCATGGTCGCGGCGGCGAAAGGATACGAGGTCGTTCTCGTCATGCCCGAGTCGCGGTCAGTCGAGCGCCGACAGCTCATGCAGTCCTACGGCGCTGAGATTGAACTCGTCGAGGGAACGATTACCGACGCACGTGAGCGTGCAGCCGAGCTCGAAGCACGGGATGGCCACGTCGGGATGCACCAGTTCGAAAATCCTGCCAATCCCGAGGTTCACTACCGAACGACCGGTGCTGAGATACTCGATTCGGTCGACCAGCCGGTTGATGCGCTCGTCGCGGCCGTCGGAACGGGTGGCACGATTACTGGCATCGGTCGCCGCCTCCGTGAGGAGTTCCCCGAGGTGTCGGTCGTCGCTGTCGAGCCTGCGGAGAACGCCGTTCTGTCCGGAAATCCGCCCGGTGACGACGACTTCCAGGGGATGGGTCCGGGATTCGTGAGCGACAACCTCGACCGTGAGTTGCTCGACAGCGTCGAAACGGTGACACTCGAACGCGCCGAGCGAGAGTGTCGACGACTGGCTCGCGAAGAGGGTATTCTCGTCGGCCAGTCCTCCGGTGCTTCGGCCGTCGCTGCAAAGCGTGTCGCCCGCCGTCTCCGAGACGAAATGAATGAACCACTTGTCGTGACGGTCTTCTGGGACTCCGGCGAGCGCTACATGACGACCGGGATGTTCGATTCGTGATGACCGCCATAGTACAACTGGACTGGGGCAGAGAACAAACGTACTTGTGTTCGTGGGTCTGATGGTCCGTCATGGACGAAGGTATCCCGGCGGAGCGCCATTCTGCAGTGCTCGAAAGCAAGCGGGATGCGACGCAGTACAGGATCCTCGTCGAGATTGCCGAGCGCCAGCCAGCAGTCAGCCAGCAGGAAGTGGCAGACGCAATCGGACTCACCTCGCAGGCGGTGAGCAACTACCTGCAGGAACTCGTCTCGGCAGGATACGTCAAAAGCCGTGGACGTGGGCGATACGAGGTCACGAAAGAGGGCGTCGACTGGCTCATCACACAGACCGATAGCCTGCAGGCGTTTGCTTCTCACGTTGCAGAGGAGGTCATCGGCCGCGTTGATGTCGAGAGCGCGCTCGCAACAGGCACTATCGAGGCGGGCGACCGCGTCTCGCTGACGATGCGAGACGGTATTCTCCACGCGATTCCCGGAGAGACCGGTGGTGCGACAGCGGTTGCAGTCACCGGTGCGAGCGCTGGCGAGGACATCGCTCTCACTGATTTCGAGGGCGTCGTCGACTACGAGCTTGGAACGGTGACTATTGTTCAGGTTCCACACGTACAGGACGGCGGCAGTCACCGTGTCGACAGCCAGGTTGTCGCCGAGCACGCTGTCGAGCACGACCTGGCCGCAACGGCTGGTCCGGAAGCCGTCGCGACGGCACACGAGGCCGAGATTTCACCAACCGTCAGGTTCGGAACCGCCGAAGCCGTTCGGGAGGCTGCACTGAAAGGACAGGACGTGTTTCTCCTCGCGCGGGCTGATTTGCTCTCCGCACACACTGACAAGCTTCGTGAGAGCAACGTCACCTACGAAGTGCTCGACGCTACCGTTGCTAACGAGTGATACGGACTGTGACGATTCTTTTCAGCCGGGGTCGACAGTCCATGCGTTTTTGTAGCAATCAGTCTCGTCGTTGCCGCCGCAGGTATACTGACAAGTACCTTGAGCGCATGTATCCAGATATGAAGCGACTGCTCCTCGTTCTCGTCGTGGCAACCCTGGTTGCGCTCGCAGGCTGTGCCGAAGACCCAGACGCAGGCGACGGCGTCGACGACATAGACGACGGCGTCGACGATATGAGCGACATAACTGATGAAAACGGCGACGATTCGGACAGTGACGACAGTACGGCTGACGCCGATGACGCTGATGCAACCGACGATGCCGACGAAACAGACGCTGTTGCCGACGACACCGGTCAGGATGATGCTGACGACGACGGTCAAGATGATGCCGACGATGCCGGTCAGAATGATGCTGACGACGACGCCCAGGATGATACTGACGACAACGGACAGGACGAACCAGAGGGTGAGCTGGAACTCCACCACATAGACGTTGGACAGGCCGATTCGACACTCATCGTGACGCCCGAACAGGAGACGATTCTCATCGACACCGGCGACTGGCGACCCGACGGTGAGGAAGTGATATCGTATCTCGAAGCTCACGACATCGACCGCATCGACCACCTGGTAGCGACGCACGCACACGCCGACCACATTGGTGGACACGCAGCAGTCATCGAGCACTTCGAAGAGGAGGGTGACGGTATCGGTGCGGCCTATGATTCGGGTGTCGCTCACGATACACAGACCTACGAGAACTATCTCGATGCTATCGAGGAGTACAACGTCGACCTGTTCGAAGTCGAAGAAGGAGACGAACTTCCGCTCGACGGAGCGGTCGATGTGACGGTGCTCAACCCGCCTGCCGGTGACTCCGGGACAGACCTGCACTACAACAGCATCACGCTCGCTCTCGAGTTCGGCGAGTTCCGAT
>PUMG01000132.1 GCA_003551265.1 Halovenus sp. | reverse complement strand
TGGACGACTCTGACTCCGAAGTTGTCTGTCTTGTACGCGAGTGCGGACGGGGCGATGACCTCCGCGCCTCGAAAGGAGAGGTTTCGGAGTTCGTCGACGGTAATTTCGCCGACGTTGCGCGCGCCTTCGACGACGTTCGGGTCGCCGGTCATCACACCCTCGACGTCAGTGACGATGACGACCTCGTCAGCGTCCATGTAGTTCCCGAGCATGACGGCCGTCGTGTCGCTGCCGCCGCGGCCGAGCGTGGTGACGTTTCCATCTGTGTCTTCGGCGAGAAACCCGGTCACGACCGGAACGATGCCGTCTTCGAGCAACCCGATCGTGTGTTCGAGTCGTTTTTTCGTCGCTTCGACGTCGACTTCGCCGTACGGGTCGGTGATGATAGGCCAGTACTCCGAACCGGGTTCGAGGAATACTGCTTTGACACCGAGTGATTCGAGCGCGCCTTTGAGGATGCGCACGGCCGTTCGCTCGCCCATGCTCACGATTTCCGCACGGTCGGTCTCGCTCGCCTCGAACTCGATTGCAGAGAGCAGGTGGTCGGTCGTGCCGCCCATCGCGCTGACGACCGCCGTGACCTGATGTCCCTCGGCGACGGCATCGGCAATCGACCGCGCTGCTCGAGTGACCCGTTCACCGTTGCCGACGCTGGTGCCGCCAAACTTCGCAACTACACGCATCCAGTCACCTCGCCGTGGCGTTGATTCACGTTCATACACCCGGGTTGGCAGTGACACTGGATAACTGCTTTCATCGCCACAATTTTCGACGAGCTACAGGGATTCTCGTACGTCATCACCGATTTCTCGCCTCACGTTGTGGCGAAACTCTCTGAACAGGTCCGATAATCCCTATACTTTCTTTGGTGACTTGCGTCACTGACTGCTGGCGGGTGCTCGCTCAATGATAATCATAAACGAGAGGAAGACGACCATCGGAACCTGACACGCGAGGATGACCGAGAGAAGCTGTGTGAGCGTCACCTGCAGTTCGAACGCAAAGATCAGTTCGGGGACCAGCCACCAGGAGATGGCAGCCAGCACGAACGCGAGCGAAACAACGAGCGCGAACGGACGGTCCGGGACAGTGAAAAACTGATTGTACCGGTCGACACCCTCGTGGGCCTGGAGCAATCCGAGAAACACCCCCGAACCGATTAACAGCCAGACGAGCGTGAGCGGGTCAGTTACCGTGAGGGACTCGACAACGGCGTCGAGAACCTCTCGATTGAGGTATAGAAACGGAGGAAGCGAGAGAACGAGATACAGAAACAGGAACGAGAGAGTCGTTCGAAACACTCCCAGGTTGACCATACTGTCTGTTGTCTCGGAACAGTATAAAGGTAGGAACTCGGTAACGAACACTCTTATACGACGACGAGGAACCTCGAAGTGATGGATTCTGTCCGGTTCCGACAGGCGGAGACCACGGACGCGCAGACGCTGTGGTGGACGAAACACGCAGCTATCGATGGCATCGACACCGCGGATTATACCACCAGAGAACTCCGGGCGTGGAAACCCGATGGTGAGGCAGTCTCTGACTTCCAGCGCGCCATCGAGAGCAACACGTTCGATGCACTCATCGCCGAAGTAGGAAGCGAGACCGCCGGATACGCCGTTCTCAACATCGATGAGGAGCGAATTGATGCTGTGTTTGTTCATCCCGAGTACACGAGACGAGGTATTGCCACGTCGCTGGTGAGACAGCTCGAGAACCGTGCCCGGATGCGCGACATTTCAGGACTCACCATCGTCTCCTCGCTCAACGCTGTGGCGTTTTACGAGTCTGTCGGATACGAGCGCGACGGAGACAAAACCCGGACTATCAACGGCGTAGACCTGCCGTTTGTTGTGATGAAAAAAGAGCTGTAGGGATTAGCGTACGTCATCATCGATTTCTCGCTGTCCATCGCAGCGAGAATCTCTGTACAGGTACACTACTCCCTATATGAGACTCACCGCTCGCTGCTTTCCAGTCCCTCCCCGGTGAGACGGAACTTCGCCGTCTCGCCAGCGGGTTTCGAGTGATGTTTTTCGAGCGTGGCCCGGCGATTACCTCCTCGGAACCGGTCGAGGCGGACGACGACAGCGGACCAGTGATTCAGCGTGTGTCCGCCGAGGGCGCTCGTCTGTTCGCTGTCGGGGTCGGTGTACACCTGGTTCGTGAACCCGACAGCCAGGTCGTGTTTGCGTGCGAGTGACAGCAGATGTGTAACCTGTCGAGCGACATCTCGAAGCGCCTCACCGTCGGCCTGTTCTGTCCGTTCGAGACGGTAGAAGCCGGTCGCACTGTCGAGTCCGACGAATTCGACCTGTGAGGCGAACTCCGTGACGTCCTGGACGGCCTCACGCTGTTCTTCGAAGGTATGGGCTTCCGTGATGATGATTCGGGACGCAATCTCGTCGACGTCTGCTGCGGGATGACTCTCGGCGAGTTGGCGGAGGCGGTCGATAGACAGCCCTTCGGTGTCGATGAGCAACGCCGCTTCACCGCTTGCGGCCGTTTCGACGGCCGCAGACAGGATGACGTTAGTCTTGCCCGCCGCTGGCGCTCCGTACACCTGCGTCACGGCCGCTCGCTCGAACCCACCACCGAGAAGGTCGTCGAGAGCGTCACACCCGGTTGGAACTGGTTCCGTCACTGTTCGACACTCAGATGGGGTCTCAGTTAAGTTCTCGTATCACTGGGCGAAAAAACATGTGGCTGAGGGGAGTAAGCCCCCTTCTGTTCCACCGACATTCGGCTGAGCGTCCGAACCGACGTCCGGGCTACCTTGCGGTCCGGACTTGCACCGGTGAGGATTCGCCGTTCCACCCGTTCTCACCCGTCGACGTGCTGGGTACCAGCACGCTCGCTCTGCGGCTCGCGCCGCTTCGCTTCGAGGCAACTTCGCTGCCTCGCTTCCCTCGGTGGGTTAACTCCCCCTCGCTTTCTCGGCCTGTGGCCTTTCTCGCTCGGGGTTCGCACACCTCATCGGTCGGAGTGAGTGGTCTCGTTTCTGTTCCAGTGCCGACGGTCTCCCGCCCCGGGCTTGCGCCCGGTCACCTGCCCGGACGGTGGGGGGACTTTCCTCATGTCCCTCACGGGAGCAACACCACGTCTGTGCTATTGCTCACAACCGGGACACGGGAGTCGGTCTCCCTCTGCCGGTAGAACGTACTCCGTCCATCAAAGTAAGCCGTTCGGTCCGCAACCCCGTGCTCCTGACCCGAGTCGACTGAAAAAGCAGAACAGAGTGTGTAGATATTATTGCCAAACATACCTCTCCCTGAAAAAATGAACGATAGATGGAAATTTATTTTAGCGGATATGAGGAAGGTGTAGGTATGGGCCACAGAGAGCGATTCGACACGCGGGCGGTCGCCGAACACGCCGACTGGACGAACGGTGACGTCGTGGCACCGATACATCTGTCATCGACGTATCAACTTCCGGGTATCGACCCGGAGATGAGTCTGGAGGACGTCGACCCGGATGCGGGAGAGTTTCTGTACGGCCGACTTTCGAACCCGACGCGCCACGCAGTTGAGAAGCAGGTGGCCGATCTTGAGGGCGGCGAGATGGCGTTCGCGTTCGCCTCGGGGACGGCAGCGATTGCCACTGCGGTGTTCTCCGCTGTCGAGAGCGGAGACCGCATCGTCGCGTTCGATGACCTCTATGCGGGGACGCGACGCATGTTCGAGGAACTGTTCGACGCTCGCCTCGGGTTCGACATTGAGTTCGTCGACGCGAGAGAAACAACACAGGTTGCGGAGGCAGTCGATGACGAGACCGGCCTGGTCTGGATGGAGACGCCGACCAACCCGCTGATGCGTCTGTGTGACATCGCCGCTATCGCGGATATTGCAGCTGACCACGATGCGATATTCGGTGTGGACAACACGTTCGCGAGTCCGTGTTTCCAGCGCCCGCTCGAACTCGGGGCCGACCTCGTCGCTCACAGCACGACCAAGTACATGAACGGTCACAGCGATGGCGTTGGCGGCACGCTCATCACGGACGACCCTCACGTCGCAGAGGCCGTCGGATTCAACCAGCAGGTTGCGCTGGGTAGTCAGATGCCTCCCTTCGACGCCTATCTTCTCTCGCGCGGGTTGAAAACGCTGGGCCTGCGAATGCGCCAGCACGAGGCGAACGCGATGGAACTCGCAGCGTTTCTCGAGAGTCACGACCAGGTCGCGGACGTCTACTATCCGGGTCTCGAAAGTCACCCCCAGCACGAACTGGCTGCCGAACAGATGGACGGCTTCGGGGGCGTCCTGACGTTCGAACTCCACGGTGGAATCGACGCCTCACAGCGTTTCCTCGGAGCGATCGAGACGATGAACCTCGCTGTCAGCCTCGGTGGCGTCGAAACGCTCGTGAATCACCCTGCGACGATGACACACGAACCGCTTGGTTCGGCGCGTCGTGCCGAAATTGGCATCTCTGATTCGATGTTCCGTATCTCCGTGGGCATCGAAGACGTCCGCGACCTGAAAGCCGATTTCGAGCGCGGGTTCGCGGCGCTCGAAGCGACGACAACTCCCTCGTAGCCGAGCGAACGGTAGATGTCATATCTGTTGGTTCTGGCGCGTTGTTGCTGGACACTCGTTAACTTTACTCGGCAAAGCCTCCGGATTGGTGGATAAAATAAACTATTTCGAGCCTTCTAATACGAACGTTGAAGTTTCGAGTGAGTCTAAATTAGCTATGGACGAGACCGTCGAACGCCGGCGGTTCGCCCGCGCCGGGTGGGCGAACGTGGTTGGTAACATCGCCAAAATCCTCGTCGAAGGTGCGGCAGGTCTCGCCTTCGGAAGCGTCGCGCTGATTGCAGACGCTGCCCACTCAATCGCCGACCTCGTCGCCAGCGTCGTCGTTCTCGTCTGGGGTGATTCACGGTTCGAGAGCGCCGACGAGGACCACCCCCACGGTCACGCGCGAATCGAACCGCTGACCGCGCTGTTCGTCGGTACTGTACTCGTTCTGCTCGGGGGAAACCTCTTCTATGAGTCCGCTCGCGGACTCGTCTTCGGCAGCGACGTGGTGTTCAGCTATCTGCTCATCGCCGCGCTGGTGTTTGCGATGGTGGACATGTACCTCGTCTACTGGTACACGATGCGAATGAACGCCGAGATGAACTCGACCGCACTCCGGGCGCTCGCGGTCGACTGTCTCAACGACATGTACACGACGATAGCCGCGCTGGTCGGCGTCGTCGGTCTTGCACTTGGGTTTCCGGTGTTCGATGCCGTCGCTGGCGCGCTCGTGAGTCTTCTCGTTATCTCTCAGGGTGTCAAAATCGCTCGCGAGAACATCTCCTATCTGGCCGGTGAGGCCGCACCCGAATCCCGACAGCAGGAGGTTCGCGAGACCTTGCTGGCACATCCGCGTGCACACGGCGTCCACGACCTCGCGGTGTTCTACGATGGCCCGGTGCTGGAGGTCGAAGCCCACGTCGAAGTCGACGGTGACCTCTCTCTCAAAGAAGCCCACGACACCGAGAGTGAACTCATGCGCGCGGTCGAGCGTCTCGACGATGTCGGTGACGTCCACCTGCATCTCGACCCTTCGGGACTGGGTGAGTGGAAGGATGCTGTCGACCAGGGTGAGCACCAGCCGTCACAGTGAGTGTAAAGACAATTGTCACGACAACTCTACAGCGGCTGCTACACCAGCTCAGCAAGCGCGTAGACTGTGTTGTGTCCAGTGACTCGGCAGGTGACGAACTCACCGAGTTCGACTCCCTCGCGCTCGGCACCGGGAATCGCAATTTTCCGATAGGCGTGGTCGTACCCGACCATCGAATCGCCCGTGCCGTCTTCGACGATGAGTACCTCTCGTTCGGTGCCCACCATCGACTCGTAGGCCGCCCCCACGACCGCCATCTTGCGGTCGGTCATCTCCGAGGAGCGGTCTTTTTTCGTCTGCCCGCCCAGGCCTTTCATCGCCGCGGCGTCGGTGCCGGGGCGCTTCGAAAAGCGCGTGATGTTGATCTTCTCCGGCCGTGTTTCCTCGAGCAGCTCGAGTGATTGCTGGTGGTCGGTTTCGGTCTCTGTCGGGAACCCCACGATGAAATCCGTCGATAGCGTCCACTCCTCCAGGTACTCGTCGAACGTCTCCACCACCTCGAGATACTCGTCGACGGTGTGCTGACGTCGCATCTCAGCGAGTACGTTGTCGCTTCCAGACTGGACGGGGATGTGCAGGAAATTGTAGAGTTCGTCGTGATCGGCGAAGACCTGCGCGAGTTCTTCGCGGATGCCGTGGACTCCTTTGGGGTTCGCCATGCCGACGCGAATCCGGAACTCGCCGTCGACCTCCTCACAGATACGCTCGAGTAGCACGTGAAGCGTTCGCTCGCCGGCATCCCAGCCGTAGACGCCGGTATCCTGGCCGGTAATTCGAATCTCTCTCGCACCCGCGTGGACGAGTGCGCGCGCCTTGCGGACGTTCTCTTCGACCGGGGGCGAGTCGATTTTACCGGTCGCGTGCTTGGTGATACAGTACGAACAGTCGCTCATACAGCCGCGTGCAATCGGAAGGATGCCGACGACGCCGTCGAGAATCGGTTCCGTGTCAGGCGTCACCGTCGGGCACTCCCCGTTCAGGACGTGTTCTGGCACCTCGTCCCAGTGGAGGACGTCTGCATCGACGCCTGCACGCTCGAACGCCTCGCCCTGGGCAATCGCCATACAGCCCGTGACCACGAGGTCGGCAGGCGTCTCTTCGTCGAGTTCTCTGGCCCGGTTCAGCATGTTCCGCTCGGTTTTCTCCACGACGGTACAGGTGTTGAGAATCGCGACATCTGCCTCTTCTGGACGGTCCACACGGTAGTGTCCGCCCTCACGGAGCGCCCGCTCTATCTGGCGGCTCTCTCCACGGTTCGACGTACACCCGTACGTCTCGATGTGATACCGGGCCATCTGTCTCTCAATCGGAGAACCAGCAACTAAAACTCGACGTTTCCGGGCGGTCGCCACCGCTCCACCAGTCGACAACAGAGACGACCTGTTCGTCAGATTCAAAGGGAGAGAGGTTCAAATGCACGTCAGCAACTGAGTGCTGGAGCGCCGTTGGTCCAGTGGTAGGACAGGGCCTTCCCAAGGCTCTAGCCCGGGTTCAATTCCCGGACGGCGCATGCTGTTCTCGAACGCCAGTGAGAGACATCTGTCTACGGGAATTGAATCACGGCAGACGCGCGTAACGGCGTGAGCACGGCTGGCATCGGGTTCAATTCCCGGACGGCGCATGCTGTTCTCGAACGCCAGTGAGAGATATTCAGGAGTGGGTGTTTCGATACTCTTCGAGAATCACGTCACCGCTTGAGGTTCCAATCCGCTCAGCACCGGCGTCCAGCAGTTCCCGTGTGAAC
>PUMG01000366.1 GCA_003551265.1 Halovenus sp. | reverse complement strand
GCCGAGTACGCGCTCGCTGTAGCCCTCGACGTCCTCACAGCCGCTCGGGTCGTCGGCGTACCTGATAACGATGTCAGGGTCCTCCTCGACCACCTCGAAGTCGACGCCGAAGTCGACGTACTCTCTGCTGTGTTCTTCCCAGAACTCGAGTGACTCACGGGCGTTTCGTTCGACGTCGTGGTCGGTGTCGCTCCGGTTTTCGATTCGAACCGTGAGCGTCGACTCTGCGAATACGTGCCGGGTTTCGTCGGCTTCCGGTGGAGTTGCCGAGAGACACCCAGCGGCTGCACAGACTGTACACGCACAGGCTGTTTTCACGAACGAACGCCTGTCCATCGGTACGACACTGTGGACGCGAGTACTGAATAGTTGTCGCACGGAACGTATTGTCCCTGTGAGTCCAGAGTTTTAACTACACCCCCCGACAAACAGAAAGGTATGGAGGAACTCAAAAGCGAACTCCGGGCCGAATTCGAATCGCAGGGATACGATGTCGCGGAAGTGAGCGCCAATCGCGACCGCGTCCGGGTTGCAGTCCTCGACGAAGAAGCGAGCGCTGACGACCTCCGGTCGATAACGCACACGGTGGTCGACGAGAGTGACGTGCTCGGACTGAACGTCACCACCGAGGCGCTCGACGGACAGGACGACATCGCAACCGTCGTGTCGTTCCGCTATCGCGGATAAGGCAGTCCCCGCTTGATTCCGGTTTCCATTATCAAAATCTGAGTTATATCTCTGGTTGAGCAGGTGCTTTGAGTGTACAAGAAGTCGCCTGGTGACCGACTGCTGCACCACTCCTCCGGTCAACAGGGAATTGGATACAGAGGACACAAAGAATCAGACAGCTATCCGATTGTGAGTGGCCAGACACATCCGAACCGAGTCAGATACCGGCGGCAGAAACTCACCAGGATTTTCGGGAGGAGATATGACAATGCAAACAAACGGCTGGTTATCAATATTAAAATATAAGTATCGGCCACCCTCACGGCACGCTATGTCACAACATAACACAAGTGGCTCGAAGCGGGACCTCTCCCGTCGTGACGTCTTGCGCGTGACGGGTGGTGCACTGGCAGTGAGTGCGCTGTCCGGGAAAGCAGCAGCGAGCGGCGGGGACGACCACGTCGTCGTGAACGTCGGTTTCGACAACCCGAGTGGTGAGTCTGCTGCAAAGGACGCCGCAACGTCGGTCAAACGGGAGTTCAACTTCGATGCGCTGACTCTCGAACTGCCAGAGAAGGCTGCAGACAACCTCGAAAAGAATCCGAACATCCGGTACGTCGAGGAGAACGGAACGATGGAAGCGCTCGAACAGGACGTTCCCTACGGCATCGAGCAGGTCGAGGCGGACCTCGCAATCGACGAGGACGAGACCGGTGATGGGGTGTCTGTCGCAATTTTGGACACCGGTATCGACGCCGAACACGAGACGCTCGAAGAGAACCTCGGCGCCGGATGGGCTGCAGACGGGGCAGAGTGTACGACCAACTGTGGCGGCGGCCCGTTCGGTGGCGGCGGAAACGACATCAACGAGTGTCTCGAGGAGTGGGACGACGACAACGACCACGGCAGCCACGTCGCCGGGACTGCCGCTGCAGCAGATAACGGCGTGGGCGTCCTCGGTGTTGCTCCCGACGCGACCTTGCACGCGGTGAAAGTGCTGGAGTGTGACGGTGGCGGTGGCTTCGATGGGATTGCTGCGGGTATCGAATGGTCCGCAGACCAGGGCCACGATGTCCAGAACATGAGTCTCGGGGCTGACACTGAATCCAGCGTCGTCAGCGACGCCATCGATTACGCAGCGGGCAAGGGTGTGACGATGGTCGCTGCAGCCGGAAACGACGGTCCGTGTAACGACTGCGTGGGCTTTCCTGCACGCCACCCGGAAGTCATCGCAGTCAGCGCGACCGACGAAAACGACGAACTGGCGAGTTTCTCCTCCACCGGTCCGGAAGTCGACATCGCTGCACCCGGTGTCGACGTCAACTCGACGGTGCCGCGGGACGACTACGAGGAGTTCTCGGGGACCTCGATGGCCTGTCCACACGTCGCTGGTGCCGCTGCAGTCCTCATTGCAGCCGAGAACCTCGACCGCGAAGCGGTCAGAGACGAGCTCGAAGATGCCGCCGAAGACATCGGTCTCGGCGAGGAAGAACAGGGTGCAGGTCGCCTCAACGTCGCCGAAGCACTCGACCTGGATGACGACGATGACGACGACGACGATGATGATGACGACGATGATGACGAGGCGGTTTCGGTCGAAACCGACAGCGCCACAGCGGTGGACGAGACATCAGCGACTCTCAACGGGGAACTCACAGAGCTCGACGGTGCTGACGACGCCGAGGTGTGGTTCGAGTACGGTGAAGGAAGCCTCGACAACCAGACCGACGCACAGACACTCGATTCTGCGGGCACGTTCGACGACGACATCGACGGTCTCGACGACGATACCGAGTACGAGTTCCATGCTGTCGCCGAGACTGATGATGCCGACGACGAGGGAGACACCCTCTCGTTCACGACTGACGAGGAGGACGATGACGACGATGATGACGACGATGACGACAACACTGCACCAGAAATCGATACGTTCGACGTGAGTACACGCAGTACGGGCCGGTGGTTCCGTGTGGATGTCGACTGGGAAGTGAGCGACGACAACGGGAACCTCGATACCGTAACGACCGAACTGCTCGATGGCGGGACTGTCGTCGACAGCGAGAGTTCGAGCGGTAGCGGGACGAGTGCTTCTGGCGAGCACGATCTCCGAACCGACGGTGACGCTGACGAAGTTGTCCTGACGGTCACCGACGACGAAGGCGAATCCACGAGCGAGAGCGAATCGCTCTGAGAGGGAGTTTCGTCCCTCTGAACAGGCGTCGTTTTCCACGCTATACTTTTCTACCTCGGCCGAACAGTTCTGTGTATGACGCTCGAAGCCACACTCGATGCAACGGTGACAGCGCAGGACGTCACGTTCGCCTTTCGAGTCGAGAACGTCGGAGAAAGCGCAGTCGACCTGCGGTTCAGAACGGGGAAAGTCGCCGACATCGAGGTGTACGAAGCGAATGGAGAGGGCGGGGACCCGGTCTGGCGGTGGAGTGACGGACGAATGTTCACACAGGCCATCCAGGAGCGCTCACTGGAGGCGGGCGCATCCGTAGAAGAAGAGTTCACGTGGTCGGACCCCCCATCCGGTGAGTACGTCGCGCGAGCGAGTCTCGCTGCCGACACACACGCCGAAGCAGAGACGTCGTATGTGGTATGATACATGTCTACACAGGAGAACATAGAGAGAAGGGTTTTACGTGCTGTCGACGAATAGAGGGTATGAAGCAGCGAATCAAACGCGCTTTCAGCCGAGCACAGTACGCAGCGATGGGAGCCGCAGTCGGAGCCTTCGTCGGCGGCCTCTTCAGCCGGAGTGGCGCGAGTACGGGTGCCGCAACTGGCGCGCTCGTCGGCGCAGTCGTCGGTGAGAAACGTCACACCGTTGTCGGCGTCATCGAAGAGGTCCGAAACCGTGAGGACGACGAACAGGGTCGCTTCGACGGGAAACTCTCCGGACTGCGAAAGGAACAGCCAGTCGACACAGAGTGAAGTACCTCTCTCGGCGACACGTACCTCACTTCTTGAATCCGGATGGTCCGCCTTGCAATTGCTGAGACTGACGGAGCATCCGCCAATCTGATGAACACCCGCACAAACAGGTAAGCAGTGTCAACATCCGACCGCAAGGGCGTCGACATGACGACGGGGTCGATTGCCCCGAAAGTGTTCGCGCTGGCGTGGCCACTCGTCCTCGGGAACCTCGTCCAGACGTTCTACAATCTGGCTGATATCTTCTGGGTCGGGCGCGTCAGTTCGGAGGCTGTCGCAGGCGTCTCGCTGATGTTCCCGCTGTCGTGGATGTTCGTCTCGACTGCGATGGGATTGACAGCGGCGACCATCGCGCTCGTCTCACAGCACGTCGGTGCGGACAACCAGCGCCGGGCTGATCACGTCGTTTCCCAGACCATCCTGCTGGCGATTGCTGTCTCGGTTGCGCTCGCGGCGCTCGGGTTCACCTTCCGTCACGAACTCCTCACGCTCATGGGCGCAGAGGGCGACGTCTTCGACGAGGCGCTCGATTACATCGAGATAATCTTCCTCGCGCTCCCACTGACGTTCCTCTTTTTCGCGTTTCGCTCCTCGCTCCAGGGCGCTGGCGACACCCGGACGGCGATGTGGCTGGTGTTTATCTCTGCCGGTCTGAACGTTATCCTCGACCCGTTTTTCATCCTCGGGTGGGGTCCGTTCCCCGAGATGGGCACTCGCGGCGCGGCGTGGGCGACGTTCGTCGCACGTGCGTTCGCGACGGGCGCAGGGATTTACATCCTCCTCCGTGGCGGCTTCGGTGTAAAACTCCACGTGGGCGACCTCACACCCGATTTCGACATCCTCCACCGACTCGTCACCATCGGCTATCCGGCGACCATCGACGGCTGGGCACGGAGTTTCGCTGCTGTCGCGATGGCTGCGTTCGTCACACCCTTCGGGACCGCTGCCATCGCCGCCTACGGAATCGGCGTGCGCCTCATGTCCATCACGTGGTCGGTCGCTGGTGCAGTCGGCGACGCCACCGCGACTGGTGTCGGCCAGAACCTCGGAGCGGGCACGCCCGAGCGGGCCAGACGGGTGACGTGGGTGGCGACCGCCGGGACGATGGCGATGCTGGGGGTTGCGTCCGCAATCGCGGTGCTATTCCCCGAGTTTCTGATGGAGCTGTTCGACGACAGCCCGGACACCGTCGCCGAAGGCGTCACCTTCCTCAGCATCGTCGCGCTGTCGTGGGCCTTTTTCGGCGGAACGATGGTGATTCAGGGCGCGTTCCGTGGCGCTGGCCAGACGAAAGTGGCGATGGCCCTGTCGTTTCTCGCACGCTGGGTGTTTCGCATCCCCGTCGCCATCGTGCTGGCGTTCTCGTTCACGGTCACCATCCCCGTCGTCGGCATCGAAATCTCAACGTTCGGCATCGGCGTCGTCGGAATCTGGGCCGCGTTCGCTATCGGCGCGTTCCTGACGTTTCTCGTTGCCGTCTTCTGGTTCCACCTCGGGCGCTGGCGTGTGACTGTCATCGACGAAGACCCACCCGAACCGGCGGTTTCTGAGACTGGCGATGACACCGACACTGGAACCGTCGCACACGCCGACGAACGACCCGAGTTCGACGACTGAAACAACTCACAACAATCCCTCTCAGAACAGGCGAGTCAGCAGACGACCGACAACTCCCGATGGCGGCGGTTCCGTTCCGTCGCCGTAGGTTTCGTACAGGTACGCAACGATGTCGTCACTCTCGGCCATCCCTTCGACGCCGTTCGTGTTGTCGACGAGCACCGGAACCTGGCACTGTCCGCTCACCTCGTACACTGCCGTTCGCTCGCTTCGCCGCCTCGGAACGCGATGAGATTCGTAGGACAGGTCGAGATCAGAGAGCGCTCGTCGGACCTTCACACAGTAGGGACAGCCCGTCAGTTCGTACAGTTCGAGGTCAGGGGCTTCACTCGGCATACCAGCTCTATGAGGAGCAGATTCACAAGTGTTTGGCTCACATCGAGAGAAACTGGTAAACGAATCAGTCCCGTCAGTTCTGATGTATGGAGCTGGTTTCCGTTGCTGCCGTGGCGGACAACCTCGTCATCGGCGAAGAGGGAGAACTCCCGTGGGAGAGCATCCCGGCTGACAAAAAGCAGTACCGCAGCAGGGTCGCCGCAGATCCCGTTATTCTGGGGCGGCGAACGTTCGAGTCGATGCTAGACGACCTGCCGGGACGCGCACAGATCGTGTTGAGCCGAGACGAACGCGAGTACGATGTCGAGACGGCTGTTCACGCCGGGGATGTCGAAAGCGCGATTGCACAGGCGAACGCACTCGATGCGGAGACGGCGTACGTCCTCGGGGGTGGTGGCATCTACGCGCTGTTTCAGCCATACCTCGACCGGATGGTGTTGAGCCGCGTTCACGGGGAGTACGACGGTGATACGTCTTACCCCGAGTGGGAGGAATCGGAGTGGGAACTCGTGAGCGAGACGCCGTTCGAGCGCTTCACGCTCGAAGAGTGGCACCGCCGCACAGAGCCGTGAACGAGACACTCTCGTGGCTGCGCGAGCGCCCGTACTATGCCGGACAGGTCGAGACACACCACGTCGTGGGTGGACGGTCAGCGACGACCCGTGAGTGTGCACTCGACAGCCGACTCGAAAGGGCGCTCGCCGACCACGGCATCACCGACCTGTACCGTCACCAGGCGGTAAGCGTCGAGGCAGTTCGTGAGGGCAAGAACGTCCTCCTCGCCACGCCGACAGCCAGCGGCAAGAGTCTTGCATATATGATTCCGGCGTTCGAGCGTGCACTCTCGGCCGGCGAGACGACGCTTTATGTCGCACCGCAGGTCGCACTCATCAACGACCAGGAGGAGACCCTGTCAGCGTTCGCCCGGAGCCTCGGCTTCGGGACGACAGTCACGGTCGACCAGTACACGGGGCGTCTCTCGAAACAGGAAAAGCGGGCCGTCCGCGACCGTCGGCCGACGCTCGTTCTCACGACGCCGGATATGCTGCACTACGGACTGTTGCCCCACGCACGTCGGCTCTGGGACTGGCTGTTCGAAAATCTCGCCTTCGTCGTCCTCGACGAGGTACACGAGTATCGCGGGGTCTTCGGCAGTCACGTCGGACTTGTGCTTCGCCGTCTCCAGCGCCTCTGTGAGGAGTTCGAGCGCGACCCGCAGTACATCTGCTGTTCGGCTACCATCGGCAACCCGGTCGAACACGCAGGCACCGTCACCGGTCAGTCACCGTCGTCGTTCATGCTCGTCGACGAGGATACGAGCGCGACCGGGCCGACGCACTGGCTGTTCTGGAATCCGCCAGCGCACGCCACAGGTCACGGCCAGCGTCGGTCGAACCACACGGAGTCGAGACGGCTGTTCGTCGACCTGGTGAGCAAAGGATACCAGACGGCGGTGTTCACCCGTGCCCGACAGGCCGCCGAACGCTACGCCACAGACAGCGCCCGCGACCTCCGCGAGCGGGGTGAACACGACCTGGCCGCTTCGGTCGCCGCCTATCAGGCGGCCCTCCCACGCGACCGGCGTGAGGAACTCGAGGACGGACTGCACTCCGGGACGATTCGCGGCGTCTGGAGTACGAACGCGCTCGAACTGGGCGTCGACATTGGTGGACTCGACGCAGTGATTCTCGACGGCTACCCCGGAACCCGGATGGCGACGTATCAGCGGGCTGGGCGCGCTGGCCGGGGTGAGAACCCGAGCCTCGTCGTGCTGGTTGCGGGAGAAGACCAGCTCGACCAGTACGTCATGCGCCACCCCGGGG
>PUMG01000166.1 GCA_003551265.1 Halovenus sp. | reverse complement strand
TACGACGCACTCGAGACGCTCAGTCGACCACTCGTGACCGACACCCGGTATGCACAGGTGACCGAGACAACGCAGGACGAGGCTACAGGGCGACTCGACACACTGGTCGAGGACGGGACGGCACAGCGACTCGACGTCTCGAGCGACCCGGTCGTCTGGTATCCGAGTGACTGGACACGGATGACTGACAGAGAGCGAGTGGTCGTCTTTCCCGACCGGCGGGAACTCGTGGTAGACCAGCCCACACAGTTCACGCGTGCACAGCTCGCACAGTTCGCACGGCTGGTCGACACCACAGGGTCGGGCGCGTACATGTACGAGATTCGCCCGGAAGACGTCTGGCAGGCACCCTACGAGACGTTCACAGACCTGCTGGAGACCGTCCGGTCGGTGCTTCCCGAGCGCTATCCCGGTCTCGAAGAGTGGCTCTAAAGCCAGTATCGCCGGGCGAAGAAGTTCACGTTACGGACTCACGAGGACGGCTACGTGGTGCTCGAAGCCGAGACGGACGACCTGATGGGCAACGTGGCGCGACAGAAACTCGACGACGGAGAGCTACGGGCGGCTATCTCGGACACAGAGAGCTGGGTTGCACAGGAACACATCGCGTCGGTCAAGCGCACGCTGTACGAGGCGGGGTATCCAGTTCGCGACGAGCGCGACCTCGACAGCGGCGAGGCGTTAGCAGTCGACCTCAACGTTGACCTCCGGCGGTACCAGCACGAGTGGGTGTCTAACTTTCTCGAAACGAACTCCGGTGTGCTCGTCGGGCCGCCCGGGAGCGGGAAAACGATCACCGCACTGGGAATCCTCGCCGCCGTCGGGGGCGAGACGCTCGTTCTGGTGCCCGGTCGCGAACTTGCGGGGCAGTGGCGCGAGGAAATTCTGGCGCGGACGTCGCTCTCACCCGAACAGGTTGGGGAGTACCACGGTGGTGAGAAATCGATTCGGCCGGTGACGATTGCGACGTATCGGGTTGCGGGGATGGACCGCCACAGACAGCTGTTCGACAGCCGCGCGTGGGGACTCATCATCTACGACGAGGTTCACCACATCAGCGCACCGATATACCGGCGGAGTACCGACCTCCAGACACAACACCGCCTTGGACTGTCTGCCAGTCCCGTCCGGGAGGACGAACAAGAGAAAGAGATTTACACACTGGTCGGCCCGCCAATCGGCACGGACTGGGATGCGCTGTTCGAGGAGGGATACGTCGCAGAGCCAGAGGTCGAGATTCGCTACGTTCCGTGGGACAGCGAGGAGACCCAGAACGAGTACGTCAGCACCAGTGGACACGCACGGAGACAGGCTGCAGCGACCAACCCGGCGAAGCTCCAGGAGATAGACCACCTCCTCACACGACACCCCGACGAGCAAGCGCTCGTGTTCGTCGAGTATCTCGACCAGGGCCGCGAGTACGCCGACGCACTCGACGTGCCCTTCGTCAGCGGCGAGATGCCACACTACCAGCGTGAGAAGCTGTTCGAACAGTTCCGCCAGGGAACTCTCTCGACACTCGTCGTCTCGCGGGTGGGTGACGAAGGTATCGACCTGCCGAGCGCACAGCTCGCAGTCGTCGCATCCGGACTCGGTGGGTCACGGCGACAGGGAACCCAGCGGGCGGGGAGAACGATGCGTCCCAGCGGCCGGGCACGGATGTACGTACTCGCCACGCGCGGGACCCGTGAGGAGGAGTTTGCCCGTCAACGAATGCGCTATCTGGGCGAGAAAGGCGTTAGAGTGACCGAGCGAGCGGCTGAAACGTTCGACTGATATCGTCGAGCGTGCGTTCCGCGCTGGCGAGCAGCGTTGCGCGCTGGCGAGCAAGATGCTAGCTGCTCTGTTCCAGCCTGCCGTAGTTAGCGTGGCTAACGTAGGCGGCGAGTCGGACGCCGACGAGACTGACGACGATGCTGGCGAGGATGAACACAGTGAGGACAGTGCCTGGCTGGAGCGCGAACGACTCGACCTCGATCGGACCGTAGCTCATCGACGGAACCAGCAGCGGGTCTGTAATCTCCGAGCGCTGGAGGAAGTACGCAGCGAAGCCGCGGACAGCGAGCCCGACAGCGATGGCGACGAACGGGAGGTTGATGTAGGTGCTGGCGATGGTGTCGTCTCGGATGAACTCATCGAGCAGTCGACCGGCGCTGGCGATCAGTGCTGCGCCGGTGAGCCACGGGATGCTATCGTGGAGGAACTGCATCACGAGAAGCAACTCGGTGGTCCCTTCCGGGTCGATAGACGACGCTCCGAGGACCCCGACGAACATTCCGACGAGCGCGAGTCCGGCACCGACGACGTACGTGACGAGTGAAACCTGTCCTGAATAAAGCGCCTCTCTGGTGCTGGTCGAAAGCGCTGCGAGGAGCGCGTCGATGTTGAGACCCTTGTACAGCAAGAAGACACCGACGACGGCTGCAATTGCACCGATAGAGACGGTGAGACTCTCGAACACCGCGAGCAGCGCAGGAAACGCCAGAAGCGCAAGACCCAGCGGGACCAACACGGTCTTTCTGAGCTCCTCGTCAGCGAGGAACTGTTTGAGGAGGTAGTACGTGGATTCGATGTCACGGGCCTGTCTGACGACGACCCGGTCGATGGCGTCGACCGGCACCCTGCTCTCGATAATCGGAACGAGGCGCTCGTCCTCTGCGCTGTCGACAACGACGACCGCCGAGTCTGGGTCGTACGCTGCGACGAGTTCATCTACCTGCCGTGCAACCGACCGGTTGAATGTGACAGTATCACCGCTTCCCGTAAGCACTGCGACGACGGTCTCATCGTCGAGTTCACGTCCGATGCGTAACGTTTCGAGCAGACAGTTCACGCGACTGTCTTCCGGGTCCTCGACGCCAACTTTCGTTACGAGGCTCTCGACGACATCGGCACCAACGACTGGCGAGTCGGTACCGAGTTCGGAGCCACGGTAGATGCTGACGACGAGTGTACTCACACCTGCACGAACACGGTCATAGGATAAAAATCCCTGCACCCGTTCCCTCCCCACGACTTCTCATCACTGTGCAGTGTTGTCGAGTTCAGCAGGTTCGATGAACCCCTCATCAGTCACGACGGCGTCGAGCAACCGGACAGGAGTTGCGTCGTAAACCGGGTTCTCGATGCTGAAGCCGTCGGCTGGCTCGCGCATGACCTCGCTGGCGCTTCTGTACTCGTTCTTGAACCGGAACCCGCCGTCGATGAGTTTTGCCGCCGAACCGACTGTCGTCACAGGCACGTCCTGGTCTGTCGCGGTCACAGCGAGCGGGTAGGTGCCGATGCGGTTGTAGAGGTGACCGTCCACGATGCAGGTCATACCGACGACGAGACGGTCGCATTCGGCGAGATAGTGTCCGGCCGCGCTGTCGACGATGAGCTTCGTCTCGACCGTGTCGTACGCCGCCAGCGTTCGTGCCATCTTCCGTCCCAGAAACCGGGGTCGCGACTCGGTTACGTACACCGTGAGTTCGTGACCAGCGTCGACAGCGTGCTCGATTGCCGAGAGAACTGTTGTCGAGTAGTCGTGTGTCAGCACGACGCTGTCGTCGGAGAGCAACCCGGCGGCTTCCCGGGCAGCACGCTCTTTGCCCCGCTCCACGCTGTCTATGACCGCCACGATGGTCTCGTGGGTTATTGCTTTGGCTTCTTCGACGGTGTCTACGTCAGCAGAACCAACTGTCTCGACAATCTGGCGCTGGGTGTTGTGCAACGAGGCGTGAGAGGGATTCGCCCGCCGGAGTGCGCTGGCGTTTCGGTCGAGTGCCCGCAGATATTCATCGACCGTCGGAAACTCGCGTTCGGTGACGGTACGCAGTGCGTTGGCTGCTTTGACCGCGACGACCGAGGAGCTGTGTGTCTGCATCTCCGAGATTTCCTCGGCGGTCTCGTCTATCATACCCGCCACATCGGTGTCCGTACTCAAGGACTTTTTGTCTCCCCGCCCAGGAGTTCAGCTATGCTGGAAACACTCGTGACTGCCGGTCAGACACTACTCGTGCTCTGGGTCGTGCTGTTCGTCCACGAACTTGGCCACTACTACACTGCTCGCCAGATTGTCGAGATTCCTGCCGCCGACGTAAAGTTCGTCAGTCCGCTGTTCCCCCGGTACATCGCACTCCGTGACGGAGACGAGTGGGTCTCTCCGATTGATTTCGAGCGGTACCGCACCCTGTACGAACATCACGACCCCGGGTACGAGCATTTCGAGCGATACGTGGCTGGTGGCGAAATCGTACAGACGCTCGTTATCGTCCCCGCTGCGATTGCTCTCGCGCTTTTCGGTCTGGATGCTATCGCCGCACTACTTCTGCTTTTGTCCGTGCTGACGACGTTGCTGTACGTCGCCTTCGACGCCGTGTGGACCCGACGACGCAGTACACCGTCTGGCGATTACTCCGCTCTCTGGGCAGTCTCGCCCCGAATCCCTGCTCTCTTGCTTATCGGCTTCCTGTTCGTTCACCTCGGTGCGTTCTATTTCGTCGTGTGAGCGTTTTTTCCACTCGTCGGAACCCCTCTATAATATCGCAAGTGTGTATGTGTGTATAATATTACAATCTGGTGAATAAATCGCGTTACTGCTTGCGAATTACTCCGTTTCGATACACTAGACTTATGCCCTCCAGTATCCTGGCGTGACGTATGGAACACAACAATCAGCTCCTGATGTATCGTGACTGCACTCCGGTCGTCGATGTCGACTACGACAGCGAGCGTAACCATTCTCTTGCGTGGGTCATTGCAGAAGCGATATCGGACGCAGCAGGCATCCCTCCGACAGAGCTTCCTCCCCTCTATGACGCAATCGATCTCGATGCAGTCGCCCAGTTACTCGACAATCAGGACCGCACATCCAGCGAGACTGCTGTACTCGGATTCACGTTCGAACAGTGGAAGGTGTTCGTCCGCTCCGATGGCTCTATCCGCGTCTGTAATGGAACCCACTCTCAGGACCCAGTTCCAGTATTTGACTGAGACAGATATCGATGATGACGTACGAGAACCCCTGCAGTCACCATTGTTGTTCTCGTCTGCCGCCGCCAGCCCTATAGCGGTCGCTCCCGGAGAAACTCACATGCGTGCACTGGACGGGCTGAGGTTCCATGACAGGGCGCTGTTGCTGGAGAACGTGCTCGTCATTGCAGACTTACACGTCGGCCGAGGCTCGACCTCCCCAGTTACCCTTCCGGTGGGTGATGGTTCGGAGATGATAGAACGACTCGAACGGCTCTGTGACGCCACCGCTCCAGAGGTAGTCGTCATCGCTGGTGACCTGCTGCACTCTTTCGAGACGACTCCACGAGGAATCGAGACCACTATTGCGGGTCTCCGTGAGGTTGTACAGGCCGCTGGTGCCGAAGTCATCGTGACACAGGGAAACCACGACACGATGCTCGACAGCGTGTGGTCGGGACGGACAGAATCAGCGTACAGAGTCGGAGACACGGTCGTCTGTCACGGACACGTCGACCCTGAGGTCGATGCCCAGCGCTACGTTATCGGTCATGACCATCCCACAATCTCGATAGAGGGGCGACGACGACCCTGCTTTCTCGTCGGAGACGGTGTCTATCGAGGGAGCGACGTTGTGATGCTTCCCTCGTTCAACCGCCTCGTAAGCGGCGTCGAGGTGAACGAGCTCGCTGCCGCAGATTTTCTGTCGCCGCTCGTCCGTGATGTCGATGCCTTCGCGCCCGTCGTCCGTGACGAAGACGCGGGTGAAACACTCACCTTCCCCCCACTTGGCGAGTTTCGTCACCGGCTGTGAGCAGGGATAGGGAGTATCGTACCTGTATATCGGTCCACGGCATCTGCACCTGCTTCAGTGCGAAACACTTGACATCCTCCCGCGCAAGCGAGGAGGTATGAGTCAGCAGTCGCTTCGCGCCTCCGCGAAGACAGCAATCGAACAGTGCATGAACCTGCAGTCAGAGGAGTCGTGTGTCATCGTTACCGACGAGAAGCGCCAGGAAATCGGTGACGCACTGTACGACGTGGCGACGGAGATCACCGACAGCGTTGCAGCGATTCGCTATCCAGTCGGGAATCAACACGGCGAGGAGCCACCAGCACCGGTCGCAGCGGCCATGGCTGAAGCCGACGTGTTTCTCGCACCGACGACGAAAAGTCTGAGCCACACGACAGCGCGTATCGACGCAACCAGCGGTGGCGCACGGGGTGCGACCTTGCCGGGTATCACAGCAGACGTATTTCGGAGTGGGATGAGCGCGGATTACGAGAACATCCGTACGGAGTGTCGAACAGTCCTGGAGCAGGTCGAAGACGCCGACCAGATTCGCGTCACATCGCCACAGGGTACGGACATCACGATGGAGATAGGTGAGCGCCAGTGGTTCGAAGACACCGGCATCGTCCACGAACCGGGTTCGTTCTCGAATCTACCCGCAGGAGAGGTGTTCGTCAGCCCGGTGTCGGGCGACGGAACCGTCGTCGTCGACGGAACGATGATGCCACACGGTGAACTCACCGACGGACAGGAGGTCCGATTCGAGGTCAAAGACGGCAGGGTCGTCGAGATGGCAGACGACGACATCCGTGGCCAGCTCGAAACAGCAGCAGAGACCGCAGGCGAGGATGCGTACAACCTCGCAGAGCTTGGGATCGGGACGAACACTGGCGTCTCCGCGCTCGTCGGGTCGGTACTCCTCGACGAGAAAGCTGGCGGAACGGTCCACATCGCAATTGGTGACGACCACACCATCGGCGGCGATGTCGAGGCTCCTGTTCATCTCGACGGTATTCTCCGTGAGCCGACGGTGTACGCCGACGGCGAGGAGATTTCTCTCCCGGTCGCCCGATAATCTGAGACTACGGAGGTTTATAACCGAACACGCTACCAGTGCGTGCCATGTCCGTCAGAAAGCTGTGGCGAGACGACCGTGCTATCGAAGGCCTGCCGATTCGGCTCGTGATTGCACTCGTCGTGGGCGTCGCGTGTCTCGCAGTGATGATGAACGTCCTGGCCGGGCTCGACACGTTCGAGTCGACCGAACTCGACGCGCACCCCGAACCTGAGATAATCGAGGAGGGACCGACCGACGTCAGCGTCACTGTCACCGACCCGGATGGCGGGACCATCTCCAACGCGACGGTCATCGCACAGAGCGGTACCGCACAGCTCGCAGAGATGACCTATGCGGAAACCGACGAAAACGGCGTCGCGACACTTCCTGTCGAGCCGGAACTCAGAGAGAACCAGAACGAAGGGACAGTAGAACTCGACATCAGACCACCAGAAGGAGATTTCGTCGACGACCAGGAGAACACCGACATTCTGGTCATCGACCCCTGAGGCTGGCGGATTTTCGACCGTCAGTCCCAGTCAATCCAGTCGAGTTCCCAGCCGCGCTTGCGCCGTGCGTCTCGCTGTTCGAACTCGCGGTCCTCGCGGTGAGTTCTGTTACG
>PUMG01000325.1 GCA_003551265.1 Halovenus sp. | reverse complement strand
GCGTGGGAGCTGAACGTTGACCGAAAGCTGGTGAGTGACCTGTGACTTTCCGGAGCCGAACTCCCCGTAGACCTCGGTTATCGACTGCGTCTCGACCCCGCCACCGAGCAGTTCGTCTACCTCCTCGACACCCCAGGTGAGTTTGCCAATCGCCTCTCGTCGCTCAAGAACCGTCGTCCCGCTCTCGAACCCGCCGATGTCGGCCGCATCCCGCGCAGCGTTGATGATATCTGCCGCGCTCGACTCACCGATGTCCGCCGTGTTCGACAGCTCTCCGGGGCTGGCAACCGCGATACCCTGATAATCGTCGAATCCGTTCTCTCTCAGCTTCTCTGCCGTCGCCGGACCAACTCCCGGCAGTTCTTGAAGGTCTTCTGTTGCCATATCTGGCGGTTGTGCCCCCTCGTACATAAAGCCCCGTTAACAGCAAGGTGGAAGTGAAAACAGGGGTCGAGACAGCGTCTGACAACAGCCCTATCCGAATAGTTATGTATGGGTACCGTACGACCGCGTGTCGACCCCTCACAGTCCGACAGATTCGAGCCTCGCGCCCGCGTGCTGAATCTGACAGACACCCGGCTCGTAGCCCGCGTCGGAGAGACCAGAACCAACCGCAAAGACGGTCTCGCCCAGCATCGCCATCGCGGCAGTGCCACCGGCTTCACTCACGTCCGTAATGACGTCGCGGACAGCATCGGTCAGGAGAGTCGACTCCCGGGAGAACTGTCTGGAGGCTCGCATGAACCGCGCGATTGTCGGTTCTTTCACGACTGTCGACAGCGCTCTGGTGCCGGCTTCGGTGATCAACTGTGTATCACCGCTGAGTACCTCGTCGGTCGAGAGTTGCCCGAGAACGAGGTACTCGATGCGGCCACGTGCAGGAATCGAATCGAGAACGTTGTACTGTGGGCCTCCGGGTTCGAGTCGGAGTGAAACGCCACCCCGGGCCTGTCCGACGACATCGCCAAGACCGGTTCCAGCCTGAACCTCTGCTCCATGAGCGATGGTCACGAGTTCGTTACGCGAGAGTCGTCGGGAGAACGTCTGATTGGCAGCAAGAACACTGCCGAGTGCCATCGCACCAGAAACGCCAAAACCCGACCCGAGCGGGAGCGCAGTGACGCCTCGAACCTGGGCAGAAACGTCCAGCGCATCCAGAACACGCTCGACCGCGTCCATCGAAACCTCTTCGCCGTTCAGCACGACTGACCGTTCCTCATCCGGTCGAACCGTCACGGTTACTCCTTCCGAGAGCGCGATACCGCCGCCACGCGAGCCTGCTTTCGTGGGATCAGGGTCCGGATGAGCCGTAAAGAACCCGGTAACGTGTCCGGGCACGAACGCCTGCACAACGTCTGCCATAGTCGACCTCGTACTGACGGACACAAGTTCGTTACGTTCACTCGTCTCGCCAGTTGGCCTCTCCCAGACACTGCTGGGAGCAAAAGAGGAGGTCTCGAACAGCAGCGTTCGAGTCACGGACCGTCAGACACTTGTGAGACGTTCCGTACTCGATTGAACGTCCGCATGTGTGACACTCGGGAACAGACCCGGAGTCGAGGAGTATCCTGGTGGAAAGTCCCAGTGATTGACCGGATGGGACTCGGTTCGGAGCTGGTTCAGCGGTGTCGCGTGCGGTTCCTGATTCGTATGGTGCCGGGGGTTCGTATGCGTTCATTGATATACATGGTCGGGAGTAGTGGAGAAGCTGTGCAGAACGACGCTGACCAGCTCCGAAGTCCGCTGGCAACGAACTCCGAGAACCGGTCGAGCGAGATGTGTTCCGGGTCAGCACCCGGCCGAACACATCTCAGAATGTTTTCAGAAATGTAAAACGTGTAAAAGGAGTACTGAAAGAACCACCAGTATCCAGACGCTGCACACAGGACGACTCTCCAGGAGCGGTGGAGAGGGTGCTCCGCGAAGTCATACACGGAAGCAGTCGACAGGAGTATATAATCTTTGTGTCTGAACAGACGATATGAGCGAGATTGAGGTGCCCGAGAGTCACCCGCGATACGAATCCTTGTTGACGCGCCACCGCATCGAAGACGGTGTCGATCGCGGCATCACCAGCAGACAGGGGCTTATCGCCCAGGGGAGGGGCGAGGCGTTCGATTACCTGCTTGGTGAGGAGACGATTCCGAGTGCGAACGAGGCCGAACGCGCTGCAGCAGCACACCTGCTCCTGGCCGAGAACCCCGTACTCTCAGTAAACGGGAACGTTGCGGCACTCGTCCCAGGTGAGATAGTCGAACTCGCCCGGGTGACAGGAGCCACACTCGAAGTCAACCTGTTCAACCGGACGGAAGAGCGCATCAAGGCGATTGCGACGCACCTGCGTGAATACGGCGCTGACGAAGTCAACGGGTTGACAGCAGATGCGCGCATTCCGGGTCTCAACCACGAGCGTGCCAAAGTCGATTCTGACGGAATTTACGCCGCAGACGTCGTCCTCGTTCCACTGGAAGACGGCGACAGAGCGGAGGCGCTTGCGGCGATGGACAAAACCGAGATAGTTATCGACCTGAATCCCCGCTCGCGGTCTGCACAGGCCGCTTCCGTGCCGATTGTAGACAACATCATTCGAGCGGTGCCGAACGTGACGACACACGCGCGTGAACTCGCTGACGCGCCAGCATCGACACTACAGGAGCATATCGACGGGTTCGACAGAAGTGCAGCACTGGAGGCTGCAGAGAAGCGGATTCGACAGGGCGTTTGAGAGGAATTGTGAGTATTCAGGTAGCCGCAGACTGCGATTACTCGTCGTCCGTCGGTCGAGTTCCGGGACTCTGTGCGCCCCCAGTCGGTCCGACCGAGAAGACGAACTCGTGTTCGGCCTCAGTTTCGAACCGACCGAGAATGTCACGCAGTGGCTGGGCGTAGCGCTGGAGGTCGTGTGCCCGTTCAGACACGCCGTTGAGTTCGGCAGCTTGCTCCTCTGCTGCACCAGCGACGTGCTGAGACTCGGCCATCGTATCCTCGCTCAGGTTGGCGATTTCGTCGATATCGCTCGCAACCTGGGTTAGCTGTTCGAGTGGTTTCTCGATAGCGGCGTCGCCTGCCTCCATCGCTTCGAGGTCGGCCGTGATGCTGTCCATCGTGTCGGCGACGTGCTGGAGGCGCTCTTTCTGGTCGTAGGCGTCGTCGGAAATCTTCTGAATCGAGTCGGCGACCTGTTCGCTGGCTTCCCTGACTGTTTCTGCGCTCTGTTCGACCTCTGACCCTGCCTCTTCGACCTCGTCCACGTAGCTTTTGAGCTGGCCGGTCGTCTTCTCCAGTTCCTCGACCATCTCGTTGAACTCGGTGGCAATGCGGTCCATCGACTCTTCATCGCCGTCGGCCGTCATTCGCTGGGTCAGATCGCCCATTCCAACCTGTTGCATAATCTCGGAGTACTCTTCGGCTTTCTCCTGCAGGTAGGTCGCCATCTCTTCTGCTTCCGCCCGCGCAACTTCGGCTTCCTTGCGGGCAGACTGTGCCTCGTCTCTCGCCTTCTCGGTCTCACTGATACGTTGTTTCAGGTCGGTCCGCATGCTGTCGAACGCCCCGTAGAGGACGCCGATTTCGTCCTTGCGCGTTGTCTCCAGGTCGACATCGAGATCTCCCTCTCCCATCTGCTGAGCACGGTCAGCCAGGTCGTTCAGGTCTCCCAGTGCCGATCTGCTTCCGACGATGGTCACCGCGAGGAGGATGAGAAACGCGAACGCGAGTGTGAGGCCGAAGTTGAACATCACGTTGCTTCGCAACTCGAAGGCGCTTTCTTTCGGCGACTCGGTAGCAACGAACAGGTCTTCGTGGCCCGGTATCTGCTGATATCCGTAGATGTCCGTGTCACTCGTGGTCTGGAAGAACTCGGGTCCGACCTCAGCAGGCAGCGGAGTTCCGGGCTCGTTTCCGATCAATGTCTCATCTTCTGCTGTTACGATGCCTGTTGCCCCACCCTCGATACCGTGTTCGAAGAGCGGACCGCCCTGGTCACTTCGAACCTCCATGATGTAGTATCCCGAACCACGAAGTGGGCTGGAGATACCGACGGCCATTACTGCTTCATCGTCGAACGACGCGTACTGTCTCGGTAGCACGAACGTACCGTCCTCTGATTCGAAATCTGTCGGCTCAAACCCGAGATCGCCCACGAAGCTCTGTCCAGTCGTGGGCTCGTTTGACGAACCGAGGATGGTCCCGTCGGGCGCGACATAGTACAGGTCTTTGACCTGTTCCAGACTCCCTTGCATCCCCCGCAGTGCGTTCCAGAGATCACCCGAGTCCGCGTCGTCTGGGTTCATGTCTCTGTCGTTCTCGACGTCATCGGCGACGTCGTCGAGGTCGTCGAACCGGTCGTCGAGCCAGTCGACTGAAGCGTTCGCGTGCTGAACTGTCGTTGCTTCGACCTGGCGGTCAACCTGATCTTCGAGATCACCGCTGATCCCAAGATAGAAGTAACCGCCGACGAGGCCGGTCAGTACCATGATAGTCACCATCCCCAGCAGAACTTTCGCCAGAAAACTCCGCTGAATGGCCCCCGGTAGGAATGTATCGAGACTCATGTGTGAGTAGCTATGTTGTCACCAGACCCCCGCTGGCTGGTATTCATCTGAGTGCATTGAGAGGAACTGTTATAGTACTTTTGTGTAATATAATATTATTTATGATTATTTGTAGGGTAAATTACAAAAAACTGTTGGTGTTTCGAGTCACTCCCGTCCGTGTTTTGTCACACAGGCTGGAAGTCCGACCAGTTCGACTGGTTCGGAGTTGTCCGGAGAGTACACCACCATCTGTCCTTTCTCCATGTACGGAACTTTCGATTCGAGCGCACTCGGGATGTTCACCGCCGATATCGCGTCGTCGTCGCCGAGGTTGAGGACAACGGTGGTGTTTATCTGTTTGAACACCGGGTCGGCGATATCCTGTGGGTCCTGCGTGATGAGAAAGAGACCGAGTCTTTCTTTCCGACCTTGCTTTGCTGCGTCGGTGAACTTGCCGATGACTCTCTGCGCCTGGACGGTATCCGCATCCGTCAGAAAGTTGTGTGCTTCGTCCATCCCGATTATCAGTGGTGTCTCTTTGATTCGGTCGTGAGTCGGGTCGTTCGAGAGTTTCTCGTCGACGAGCAACGAGGCAAGCGCGAGCACGACCGTCTCGGTGTACCTGCTCTCGGCAATGTGATACGTGGGGACGACGGTGAGCCTGCCAGGCCGAACAAACTCGTGTATCTGGTCGGTAATCGGACGGGCATCCTGGTCAAACACCGGTCCGAACCCGCGGGCACGGCGTCTGATGGCGTCGAACGTGGCTTCGTGAACCTGTCCGTTCTCGTCGAGTTCCTCACGGAGTGCAGGGTCGTCAAGGAAGGAGAGAAACTGCTCGTAGGTTCCGTCGCTGCCGTACTGGCGTCTGAACCGCTTCAGAAGAACGTTCACCAGCGCTCCATACTGGTTATCGTTGAGACCGCTTCCCGCGACGAGCCACGGGTTGTCGTGAACCATGCTGAACGGGATAGTGAACGTCACTTGCTCCGCGCGGTGGTGGCTCGCCCCGTAGCTGGCAGTTCCGACACTCGGAACGAACGCGACGGTGTCGTCGTGGCCACCGTGTGCAATCCCTTCTCGTTCGAGCGCGCGTTCAAACGAGGTGTCGTACTCGCCGTCGTCGTGCATCTGTGCATACTCGTCCTGTGGGTCGAACTGCACGACCGCGGGTCGCACCTCACGGTCGGCCGCGGCATCGACCGGATACGTCCGCTGTGTGTCGAGAAACTGGCGCAACACGTTCTTGGCTGCGTGGGTCTTTCCCGAACCGGTACCGCCAGCGATGAGCGTGTGTCGAAATACCAGCGGGTCGCCGTCGTCGTAGGAGTCTTTCAGCCGATAGTCGATGGTCGGTGGTTCTGTGGCCGTCTGAACCTTCTGTCCGCCAACAGCGAGATGGCCGAGAAAGACACCCTCCTCCGGTATTTTCAGCCCTGTCTTGATAGCGTGCTTCTCGCGCGCCTGTCTCACGACGGTTTCCGGCTTCGGCACGCGGTCTGTCATGCGGCGTTTGAGCGTCCCGCCGTCTTCGTAGAGGATTGCGACCGGTTCGAGTGTCGCCATGAGTCTGAAATCTTCCTCGTCGATGCCCGGCGAGCGCATAGCCCGGCGAGCGTGGATCTCTGTCGCGTCGTCCGCCCGGTACGCCTGCTCGTATTCGAGCCCGGTGATACGACAGAACAGCCGTTCGTCGTCTGGATACGGCGCAATCAGATACGCCCCCAGTCTGACCGCTCTTCGGTTCTCTGCAGTCACGTACGCGCGCAGTCGTGTCTCGTCCTCTGCCTCGGCAATCTGGAGACCCTGACCTGCCGAGAGGACGCCAACTCCGCTGTCCTGGCCGACTGGCGTCACTTCGTAGGTCTCGAACCCGTCTTCGGTCTCCGACTGCGTTGTTCCCGATCCAGAGTCGTCTGTGTCGGTCTCGAACTCGGTGAAATCCTCGAGGTCGGTCATTATCGAGACAAGGACTGATGGCTACTAATACTGTTGGACGTGCCATCGAAACGTGACACCCGTAGAACTATATACTATGACATTACCGGAAAATCGAGAGACTGCAAGAGACTCAAATAACCATTGTTGCCTGAATTCGAAGACTAAAATCAGTTTTTGTGTCTCAGACAACCTCTTAATACTGGACGTGTTAGGACAGGGTAAGAGAAGATGAGCAGTATCTTTCCGATCCGAGAGAAGGTCTCCCTCGACCGCGAGCCAGAGCCGCGGCTGGTCGACCTGGACGAGGACACTGCAGACGAGGTGTTCAAGGCGCTGTCCTCACAGACGACGCGAACAATCTTCCTCGAGCTACACAACCAGCCACAGACCGCCTCGGACCTCGCGAAAGTGACCGACACTTCGGTACAGAACGTTCAGTACCACCTCGAAAAGCTTGGTGATGCCGACCTGGTCGAGGTTGTCGACACGTGGTACTCCGAACGAGGCTCCGAGATGAAGGTGTACGCGCCACAGGACGAATCACTGGTGCTCTTCGCTGGCCGTGACAAGCAGGGCGCGTTCACACGCCTCGTCAACCGCTTCGCAGGCGTGTTCGCACTGCTGGTCCCCCCGAGCATCGCCGCAGGCTGGCTCGCAAACAGGGCGGCACCGACGGCTGACGGAGGCGCAGGCACACAGGCCGCAACTGGCGACGCTGACGAGCGCACGTTCACGGCAGCAGATGACGACGAACCGGCCGACGATGCGGAAGAGGTTGATACGGACGATGACGTTGTGGCCCCGGAAGGCGTCTTATTATGCCAGAAATGACTGGGCGGGGCGTATTAGAACGGACAGCGGGAAATTAGTTTTGGATAGTCCGGCGAATAACGCTACCGCTCATTATTTGCATAATATGCTTTATTTACTGGGAGACAGTATTCAGCAGAG
>PUMG01000117.1 GCA_003551265.1 Halovenus sp. | reverse complement strand
TCGAAGAGCGGATGTATCCGGGCGTGGCGTCGAAACTCGCTCGCAGAGGCCACGACGTCAGAGTTCTCTCCCCCGGACTGTTCGGTGGCGCACAGGCCGTCCGAAACCAGAACGGGACGCTCTCGGGTGCGACCGAGCCACGGAAAGACGGACAGGTCGCAGGATTCTAGAGTCGAGCAGGATACGACGACAGACTACCGTTCTTTCGAAAGCGCTTCGACGTCCTCGGCAGTCACGTCGCGGTCGTCGGGCAGGTCGTCGATACAGTCGTGACAGAGAAAGTGTTCAGTTCCGTCGGCCAGTTCGAGTTCGAGTCCGCCGGTCGATTGCTGGTCGAACTTCCAGAGGTTGGCGACCGCCCCGCCGATGGTCACTCCTTTACCACAGCCGTCACACGATTCACGCGCCATGGGCGTGTGTACGTTCTTCGGTGGCAAGTCACTTTCCCAGCATCGCTCTTTTGCCACCAGAACCCCGAAGCCTCTCCGTTGCTCGCGTCGTGGTCTTGCTCTCCGCAACGAAAACCACTATGAGTCCTGACAGCCAAAGGCTGGTATGACCAAACGTCACGTCTCGCTGCCAGCAGAGATGGCAGAGAGCCTTCGAGAGTTCGTCGACGAGGTCGACCGACGGTTGGCGAGCGACGAGGACACCTGTTCGGTGGTCGAGGACGTTCTCGTGGACTTACACGGCGATCGCGAGGCGTACGAGCGGTGGCGCTCGGGTGGTGACGTCTCTCCCGCCGCGCGCGTTCGACTCCAGAGCTACGACCCCTGCAACGCGACGCTCGAAAGTGAGTACTACGCCGAACTCGAAGTACAGGACGACGAGTTCCAGCGCTCGAAACATCTCCAGTGGCTCTGGCGACAGTTCGATGCAACTCCCATGGCCGACAACGTGGATTTCGCACTCGAGTTTCGGTCGATGCTCGCGTCACACCTCTTCGACGACTGCGGAGAGAACTGTCGCTTCTTCAAGGGTATCACGATGACCTACGGCCACAACATCTCCCTCGGTGACAACGTGGTCGTCCACGACGACGTCCACCTCGACGACCGTGGAAAGTTGACTATCGGTGACCGCGTCTCGATATCCGACAACGCACACGTCTACAGCCACGACCACGACGTTGTCGACCAGACCGAAGTCAGTAACTACCACACCATCATCGAGGACGATGTCAGAATTACGTTCGACTCGATGGTCCGGGCTGGCGTCCACGTCGGGCGAAACTCGATTCTGGCGGCCAAGTCCATCCTGCAACGCGACCTCCCGGCCCACCACATCGCTGCCGGAACGCCTGCCAAATCCATCGCCATCAAACCGGGGTGGGAGTCCGTGGCAACACCGCTCGAGGAAGCAAACGTCGACCGCCGCGAACAGCGCCGCATCGAGTACGACCTCCCCGAGGACCTCGACATCTTCGACGAGTTCGAACGGGACCTTTCGCCTCCCGACAACTGACAGTCTCTGTTGACTTTTTCAGTCAGTTGCGTTCAGTCGCCTTGCAGCACGCTCGAACTCTTCGCGGGTGTTGATGTTCTCGAAGCTTTCGAGCGTCGTCACGTCAGTCAGTTCGGCTTCCTCGACGACGGCGACGTCGAGTTCGTCGAGTGGTGCGAGAATCCGTGGGTTGTCGGTTTCGAGTGCAATTTCACACGCTCGTACCATCGGTTCGACTCGGTAGACTGCCTGTGTCGTCTGGAACCAGCCTGATTCGAGACGCGGGACGACGGCGTCGGCCTCTGTCTCATCGAGACGCTCGAACAGAAACGATGCCAGCGCGGGGTCAACAAAGGGCATGTCGCAGGCGACGACGAACGCTGCACGTCCGCTCGCGCTGTCGAGTCCGTTCCGGATGCCAGCGACTGGACCCAGGTCCGGAACGTCGTCCTCAGCGTACGCAACTTCGAGAGGATATCCACTCATCGCCGCTCGAATCACCTCAGTTTGATCGGGTCGACAGTTCACCACCAGTTCGTCGACAACATCGGAGAGACGGTCTGCAACCCGGCGACTCATTGGCGTCCCAGCGAGGTCGGCCACAGCCTTGTCACGCTCTCCGAAACGGGTCGAACGACCACCGGCGAGAACCACGCCACTGCGCATATGTGGCTTGAATACGGGCGTATTCAAAAACGCTTCCTGTCAACGCACCTTTTTGCTGCGGGTCCTCGTTCACTTCGCTCACTCGAACCACTTGCAAAAATCTGCACCAAAAAGCCGACTGATCGTCCCTACGGTCCTGGCCGTCGGGGAACCACTCGCTTCACTCGTGGATGCTGGCGGTGGACTGTGAGGACGAACCGAAGAACGCACATACTAGGAGAACGCCACTTCTCGTATGAGCTTCGAAACTCCAGACGACTGTCGCTACCTCGAATCGCACGAATGGGCCCGACCAGACAACGGCACCGTCCGCATCGGTATCACGGATTTCGCACAGGATGAACTCGGCGACATCGTCTTCGTCGAACTGCCCGGCGAAGGGGACACCGTCGAACAGGAGAACGACTTCGGCGTCATCGAGTCCATCAAAGCGGTCTCCGACCTCTACGCACCGGTCTCCGGAACCGTCGCGGCGGTCAACGACGACCTCATCACTGCCCCGGAACTCGTCAACGAGGACCCCTACGGCGACGGCTGGATGCTCGAAGTCGAACTCGACGACGAGAGTGAGATGGACGCACTCCTTTCACCGTCGGCGTATCGGGAACAGATCGAGTGAGGCTACCGGCCGGGGTTGTAACTCACTCGGAGTTTTCGGCTGAGGCTGAGCAGCAGTATGCCGCCGAGCGCTGCACCGAAGAAAATCATCAGGCTGAGCGGTGAAGTCGCTCCTTCGTCAGCCTCCTGCGTCACGTACACCCGGTAGTACCCATCGTCGAGATGGACAGGGGTCTCTGGAACATCGACAGAGGTTCGCGAGGTGGCTTCACCTTCTTCGGCGGCCTCGACGACGGTGCTCGAGACCTCTTCACTGTCGACTGATACCGCGTGAAGTGCGATATTGGGCGACGTCGAGTTGATTGCCACTTTGACCGTGTTGTCCGCGCCTGTCATGTAACTGGTCCGGTACACCGCATCCTCTAGCTGGACGAACTCGTACGGCTGGTCAGCAATCGCGGGGTCGTCGTTCGGGTTGTCACTCTCGATACCGAGTGGCAGCGTCTCGCCGTCGGCCAGTGCAGGTTCGAGCGCACAGCCACGCTGGAGGAGCGTTCCGGAGCAGGCAATCTCGTCACTGATCGGCGTTCCGTCGGGGACGACGCTCTCGTCGGCGTACGTGAGTGTGTCGCCTGTCGTCACGACCTCGACGCCCTCGTAGTGGTAGTCGGTCCCACCGACGAACCCCATCGTGACGAGGACTGGTGAAAAAAGCAACAGAAGGCCGATGACGAACACCAGTCCGTCACGACGCTTCGACGAGAGATTCGAAAGCGGCTGTGGGAGGGATGTCATATCCGGTCCTTGAACCGGTAAAATAAATGGGTTTGGCTTTGTCTCCGGGCGTGACACTATGAGTGACAGTCTGTCTGAACAGTGTTCAGACCCGGTCCACCCATCCGCTGTCGCGGCCGCCCACGGTCACACTGCCCGTTCGAGGCGCTCGACAGCCTCGATTGCAACTCGTTCGGAGAGGTGTTCTCGCAGCGTCGAGGGGGAGTGGACGGTTTCGAACGTCACGCTCACAGTCACGACTGTCGCAGAGAGGCCGGGCTGGATAGACTGGAATCCGTCGACGCTCACGTCGGAGACGCCGTCGACGCACGCCAGCCGTCGCTCGGCGTCAGCGAGGAGGCCGCCAGTGGCGTGTTCGGGCACTCTCACGGCGACTGCGCCGGTCATCGTTGTCGGTTCGTCTCGGGTTGTTGTGATTGCCATCGTTCTGGTTGCTGTGGGGATACTCGTCTGCTGGTCGAGTGCTGTGGTCGTGCTGTCGCACACTCCTCAAAACGAAAGAGCGCTCTCTTCAGGAGGAGACAGGCGACGGTCCCGTGTTCCCCAGCCCCGGGCGGGTAGTCCGCGTGGGGGCCGAGTTATCGGGACAGAAGTAGCCGGGCAAGGCCTGCAACAATCGGGTCGTTGCGCGCGTTCCCGGTCGGCTCGGTTCCGGTCGACTTCGTCTCCATCGTACTCTCGCCCTCCGAGCGCACTGGTGAGTAACAGCGGGCAAACCGTGCGTCGTGGCGAGTTGTCATGGTGTGAAGCCTCCGTCTGCGATGCGTCTACTGTCTGTCAAACGCCAGTTGTATTAACTCTGGCTGGAGTGTGTGTCACACACTCATACGGCTCCCTGCGGTCGCCGTGTGAACGACCTGTAGTTGCTGTGTGAGGACCTCTGGCCGCCGCACAAACGACTGCACATTTCAGGTTGTTCGACACAGCGACCGTTCAGGATATCCAGCACGGCCGAGCGCCCGTGTGCGTTCTTCAGGTGTCAGTCGGTACGCTTCGAGTTCGTCGGTGAGCAGTCCCAGCGCATGTCGTCGCTGCTGGTGGCGTTCGAGAAAGTCAGCGACCTTCTCTGCAGCGCGTGCCTTGAGTTCGCCACTCAGCAACGACCCGTTGCGGTACTCGCTGGCGATTCGCTCGACGGTTTCGTCGTCGTCCTCGAAGAAGTAATACAGCAGCAGATACGCAACGTCTATTTCAGGATTGCCGCCTTTTTTGCGGTGTTCGGTGACGCTCGTCCGACCGCCGGAGTAGGCGTGTCTCTGTATCTTCTCGTGGACGGTCTCTCTGTCGTCAGAAAGCAGGATGCTCGGCAGGTCGTCCGAAGAACTCATCTTCCCCGGCCCGCCGAGACCGGGGAGAAACTTCGAGAGCAATGCACCCGGTTTCTCGACGTCGTATCGCTCTTTGGCTGCCACGTCCCGACAGACCCGGACGTGGGGGTCCTGGTCGACTGCAATCGGCACGAGCGTGGGCTGTCGTCCATCGACGAACTGCGGCAACAGCAGGTGAGTCGCCTGTATCGCCGGATAGAACGACAGTCCGACGTTCGGCGGGTCGCCGTAGGTTGCATCGACTGTCGCCTGTGTAATCTCCTTACTTAGCACCGTCGCAATCGGATAGACGACGTCTGCATCGGCGCTGTCGACGACGATTCGCGTCCGCTCCGGGTCGAACCCGACCGCAAGGATATCCAGGAGGTTCGCACGCGTGTGTTCGCTAATCGACGCCGGTGACTGCTCTTTCAGGAGGTACTTCTCGTCGTCCGAGAGTGGAATGTACACGTCAGTACCGGCGTGTTGTTGCAGATATCGGGCGAAATAGAAGGGGATGATGTGGCCGATGTGCATCGGTCCCGACGGACCACGGCCAGTGACGAGTGCGTGTTGCTCACCGGCGGCGACTGCATCGAGAATCCTGTCGAGTTCCCGGTGGGCGTAGAAAATCTGCCGACGAACGAGTGGATGTCCGGGTCCGGGGAATCGCTTTCGCTGTTCGTCGGTCAGTTCGTCCGCTCCAAACTCTTCGAGGAGCTGTTGGTAGTCGATACGTCCTTCGACGCTGTACGGTGTAACGGTGAACGGTGTGTTGGCTGGCATCGGTTGCTGTGTTGTCGACACACTCTCGTGGTGTGTCTCTCCGGTGAAACGGTCTGTCCGAACGATGCTGCGCCGCGAGAAAGTGAGTGAGCACCGCATCGAGAACGACGAGTGAGGCCCGACGCCCTCAGCACGCGGTACTGTCCACTCCCGAAGAGACACACCAGCGCCAGCTGTCTGTCGGAGTGGACACCATGTCCTCAGTGAAACAGTACGTTCACTTAACCGTTGTTCTTCTTCACTCGCTGTGGGAACTGCGCTCGTTCAGTCGTGGCGCAACCGCCAGCAGACCCATCCCTGCAGCAGCAGCGAGTCCACCGGAGAGCCAGATGAGCATCTCGTCGACGTAGAACCCGGCCACAATCCACGCCGACCCGAGGAGGAAAAACGCTGCGCCAGCGATGCGGATGAGGAGGCTGCTCATCGCCACGCTCTCACTGTGTGTTGTCGTCTGGTCATGGTATCTGGATGCTGTAGCGGTACACACCGAGAACTCAAAACACTGTGGAAACGAGTGGAAAGACCTATGTTCTGATGAACCGACAGTTACGGACAATGAGACAGAAAATCGACCCCGAACTGGAGTTCGACTGGGGTCCGGTACTGTGGGTGGCGGGGACGATGATTGCGGCAGGACTCGTCGCGAACTTCGTGTTCATGCGTCCATCCTGGCTCGGTTACAGCGCCTTTCTCGCCGGTACTGTCGCGTCTTTGCGGAGTGGCTTCTACCAGCAGTCCGGCCACAATGCCGTTATCGGGACGCTCCTCGGACTCGTCGTGTTGACACCCGTGCTCGCGTACATGCGAGTCGTGTTCTTCTTCGGTGTCGAGGGTGCAGGCGACACGTTGTTCAACTCCGTTGCCCTCGCTGGCGGCTGGCTCATCATCGTCTTCATCGCGCTCTTGCCGGTCGCGTACATCGGTGCAATCGTCGGGGACTTCACACGCAAAAAGGTCGGCGGTCCGATTGGATACCAGTACTGACACCTTCATCGGCGTTCGTCGAGCTCGGCGAACAACTCCTGGAGCTCCGGACGGTCCCAGGTTGACGACCCCTCGTGTGCGTACGTGATGGTCGGCTCTTCGTTTCGACAGTCCAGAAGGACCGCCTTCGGCATCCGTCCGAACAGGTCACTCAGACTCCCCAGCAGTCCGAAGCGGACTGGCTGGTCGTAGGCCGCCGAAACCGTCTTCTCCGGGTCCGCACACAGCGGATACGGAAGGTCGTACTCGTCCTGCCAGCGGGCGACCCGCTCGGGTGGTTCTGGCACGATGGAGACGACCTCCGTCTCTCGTTCACGGAACTCGTCGTACCAGTCCGCGAACACCTGAACCTGCTTCCGACAGTTACCACATCGGTAGTCGCGCTGGAACAACAACAGCACGAACTCGTGTTCGTCTGCCAGCGTCGAGAGTATCAGCGGGTCTGGACCTGATGCAAGGTTGGGAAGTTCGAACGGTGGTGCAAGCGTCACGACTCTTTGTTTGGACTGGAGTGACAAAACGGCTGTCGTCTCACAGCGACTCACAAAACCGACCGGCTGTCCTCTCGCAGCAGTAAGTATCAGTCTGCGGCAGTGACCTCCATGTCGACACCCACGTCTTCGGGGGTCATGGTGTCAGGAACGGTCACGTCTTCGCCTCTGATGTCGTCGAGGACAACTTTGATGTAGCCGAGGAACAGGTCGGGGTTCTCACACATCGGGAAGTGGCCGATGCTTTTCATCTCGATCGCCTGCGCCTGGTCACCGATGCCGTCGGCAACCTCGCGAGCGTCGTCAGGGTCGGTGGCGAAGTCGTACTCGCCGTTCATCACGTAGCACGGACACTCGGGGTTGACCTGGTCGAGTTTGTCGCGGTAGTCGTGGTCGACCGAGTAGTAGTAGAGGTCGCCTTTGAACAGCCCGGTCGACCCCTGTTCGTAGAGGTGCATCGTCTCCCGCCGGGCGGGTTCTGGACCCTGTGGTGCCATCAGCCCCCAGCAGGCGTAGGCGCTGACCTCTGCGGTGTTTACTGCAGGGTCGTCGAACCAGTC
>PUMG01000130.1 GCA_003551265.1 Halovenus sp. | reverse complement strand
AGACGATTATCTTCCCCGGGATGTGGGGGAGAATTGATTCGGAAGCGATCGACGAGCCACAGATGTCCTACGGCGTCGTGACCCACCGACCCGGATACAAGAAGGTCACGTTCTCTGGGGCAGTCCACCCCGAAGGTGACATCGAAGAGCAAACGCGGACGATACTCACACGGAGACAGCAGGCACTCGACGACCTCGGCGGGAGTATGGACGATGTGACGACACTCCGGCTGTTCGTTCGCGAGGACATCCTCTCTCCGGAGACACAGGTACGAATCCACGAAGTCCGGTCGGAGTTCTTCGAGCGACCGCACTACCCTGCGGCGACGATGGTCGGTGTAGGGAGTCTTCTTCAGGAGGAGTCACTCGTCGAAATCGAACTCGAAGCGGAGATTCCCGACGACGACTGGAACACCGAGGTGATCTCAGAAAAGAAGTAGCGTCGAATTTCGGTCTATCGAGTTGCGTTGCCAGCGACGCTACTCCTGGAACTCGAGTCGCCTGTTGTTGAAGTCGTCGAGACAGGCTTCGATGTCACGGGCTTCCTGACGCCGGTCTGCACCCGGTGTCAGGAAGGTGCCCAGACCGTCGAAGTCGATGTCGTCAAGCAGTGCCTGTCCGTCAGCAATCTGTTGTTCGACATCCTCACAGTCACCAGTTCCACTCGGACCGGTGTCTGCTTCTCGTTCGACGTTCAACTTCGCTGCGAGCAACTGTGCGGCCAGGCCGTAGGCCGCGTCGTTTGCTCGAACCTCGCCTTCGATGGTGCGCTTGCCGAGTATATCGACGGCGTCACAGGTGTCATCATCCCCGGTCAGCACGAGATCACCGAGTGTGAGACCGTCTTCAATTCCTCGCAGTGTGTCGCCGAGTTCGTCAGCCTGTCCCCCGGCTGTACAGTCACCGCTCCAGTTTCGCCACCAACCGATTGTCCGCGGGAAGAAGTCGTTGTCCGGTGGCACTGGCTCACCCACTTCACCGGGGCACTCTTCGTCTGCGATGATGACGATTTCGTTGTCGAGGTCCTCGAGCAGCTGGTCTTTCTTCTCGCGTCCTTTGGTGTTCGTCTTCACTCCGATACAGACGCAGTCTCCGACGTCGAGAATGACGCTCTGTTCTCTCCCGATAATCGATTGTTCGGGGTCGTCTTCCACGTAGAAATCGACTGTTCGGTCTCCGCTGTCTTCGTAGTTCTCGGGCACTCTCGGCCAGTCTTCGTCGTCTTCGATCCAGACACAGATCTCCTGCTTGCCGTTGTTGCATATCTGAAACACCCGGTCGAAATAGCTCCGGGAATCCGAGTTGACGCCGAGACCACCGCCCTCGGTTGGGTTCTCCGGCGACATCTCGATAGCAAGGTGACCGCTGTCCTCGACATCTGTGTAACTGCTGTTTGGTGAGTCCGGACAGCCCTCCAGTCCGAGGTACGCGTATGCGTCCTTTGCGACCTGTATCTTCGCTCTGCGCTGTGATTCCACACGGGTGAACGCACCCGTACCGAGGAGTGCGCTCCCTCCGATTGCTGTACTGCCTGTACCGACGAGGAACGTTCTTCGTTTCATTATCCTCCGGATGAAGTACCGCTATCAACTGGCTTTGTTATCGACCGCTGGACACTGCCAAAACAACGTCTATACGCTGAAGGAACGACGTACGGACTCTGTAGGAACCCAATTACACCGAGCTCGCTCGGTCACATCGTTCGATTCCGACGCCAGACCTCCGGTTCTGTATGCACCGCTAGCAGAATCGGCAGTGACTGTCAGCAGTGATTGAACGGACGGTTTCAGCACGGAGAAGCGTCGGGTTCGGGTCGGGAAAAATAACGGACAGCGGTTGGTGGTCGGCTATCCCCGATACTTCTAACAGAGATCGTAGAGTGAGTCTTCGTCGCCCTCGAAGCCCACGAGCGGCGGACGCCACTCATCGTCGGGGAAGTCCGGTGTGCCGTTGTCTTCCTCCACGTCGTCGTAGACGTCCCAGATCGAGACGTCCTCGACTGGCCAGTCCCAGCCATCCGGAACCGTGAGCAGTTCCAGGTCACCACGTTCGACTTCACCGTCGTCGAACGTGAGGGTCGGATTGAAAAACAGCCCCTGACCGTGTGGCGCAGATGGCTGTCCGACCGGGTCGAAGGCGTCGAAGTCGAACAGACACGGCTCGTCGAAGGTGAGCTCGAGCCGAGCCGTCCTGATTGGCTCAGCACACCCGACCTCTTTCTCGGGGTCGGCGTTCCACTTGTTCGGAGCGAACGCGTCTTCGGGGTCGAAGACCTCGTTGGTACTCTCGAAGATGGTGATGGTCTCCTCGCCACCGTTGAACGAGCCCGATTCCTCCCTGACCACGTTACCCTCTTCGTCGTGGACCTCGAGGTGATACTCACCCGAACACTCCGCGCCGATGATGCCGTTGTCGTCGACAAGGTGGAACTGGTGTTCGAGTCCGGCCGACTTCGCCAGCGGCGAGAACTTGAGGTCGATCCCCGAGAGGTTGGTGACGCCGGGGTTGTTTGGCGTTTCGCCGCCAGCTCGGTGGAAGGTGGCGTCGATGTCGACGAGCCAATCGTTGTAGTCGTAGTCGCCGCCAGCATCCACATCCTGGTCCTGGTACGCGAGGTGGATGTCGAACCGTTCGGGGTCTGGAACCACCTCGGAGCACTCGGCGTCGGCGTCGGCGTGGATGACTATCTCGTTCTCGAGGTCCTCGAGTAGCTGTTCGCCCTTTGTCAACCCCTTCGTGACGGTGGCAATGCCGACACAGATACACTCACCGACGTCGAGGGGGACCGCATTCTCCGCGCCGATGATGGAGTCGAGCCCAGTGAGGTCGTCCGCTCCTGCACTCGAACCGAGATAGAACTCGACGCGCCGTTCGTCGTTGTACGTCGGCCAGTCTTCGTCGTCTTCGATCCAGACACATACCTCCTGCTTGCCATTGTTACAGATCTGGAAGACGTCGTCGAAGTACGACCGAGAATCCGAGTTGACGCCGAGACCACCAGGGTCGGTCTCGTTGTCCGGCGACATCTCGATAGCAAGGTGACCGCTGTCATCGACGTCTGTGTAACTGCTGTTTGGTGAGTCCGGACAGCCTTTCAGTCCGAGATACGCGTATGCGTCCTTTGCAACCTGAATCTTTGCTCGTCGCTGTGACTCCACGCGGGTGAACGCACCCGTCCCGAGGAGTGCGCTCCCCCCGACTGCCGTCGAGCCAGCACCGACGAGGAATTTTCTTCGTTTCATTGTCTATGTTCTTGTCGCATCTCGTTACGCCGGTTCTGGCACGTCGTCTTCGTCTTCGACACAGACGCCAGTGTTCCCGATGTCTCCCTGCTGGACGAGGTAGTTGATGAGAGCGATCTCGAAGTCTTCACACTCTTTGCCCGGGTCGATACCATTCCGGCCAACCTCTGTACCGTTCACGGTCAGGATGATTGGGTCACACTGCTCGTCCGTCAGGAAGTAATAGCCAGGAATGAACGGCTGGTCGCCAACACCCCGGGTCGCGTTGGCACAGACGTCCAGCGCACCCTCGATGTCGTGGCCGGTGCACTCCCAGTTCGTGTTGACCGGGAAGTCGTTCTCGTTGTAGACCCGCCAGAGGAAGTACTCCTCTCCGTCTACCACGTGTGAACACATGCCAGTTACCGACATCGAATCGGGGTCGACACGGTCACCGAGATCACCGAGGTTATCGGCGTCGGCGTTAATCACGATTTCGTTGCCGTCGATGAGCTGGTCTTTCTTTTCGAGACCCTTCGTCACGGTCTTGATACCGATACAGATACACTCGCCCACACCGAGCGGGAAGGCGTTGTCCGCCCCGACGAGCGAGTCGTCTTCGTCTCCGTTGAGGTAGAAGTCGACGGCTCGGTCGTTGTCTTCGCCGAAGCCGTAGTCACCTTCCGGTTCGAGCGTGTCGAACTCGGCAATCCAGATTCCGACCTTCTGTTTGCCGTTGTTACAGATCTGGAAGACATCGTCAAAGTACGTGTGAGAATCCGAGTTGACCCCGATACCCTGACCGTAGTCTACATGCTCGGGACTCGCATTCTCCGGGGGGATGTTCGGGTTGTCCGGCGACATCTCGATTTCGAGATGTCCGTCGTTGTTGATGTCCGTGTAACTCGAATTCGGCGAGTCCGGGCAGCCGTCCAGACCCAGATACGCTTTCGAGTCCTTCGCGACCTGTATCTTCGCTCTGCGTTGTGATTCCACACGGGTGAACGCACCTGTACCGAGAAGTGCGCTTCCGCCGATTGCTGTACCTCCAACCCCTACCAGGAAGTTGCGTCGTTTCATGGGTAGTTTCCTCCGCGTCACGACAGGCGTGACACAGTGAACCCGACGATACATTCTGGTATTGTTATACGTTCGCGAATTTTACAACACGACGTTTAGAGTTCGGCCGCGCTTTCTAAACAGGGTATAGCGTCCAGTTCCTGGTTCTAAACGCCCTCTATATCTACATTCACAGTCATAGACAGTGCCTACAGACTGCTCGTGTTTCCCGAGAGAATAGCGAGACAGACCGTTGCCGTCTGGTGATACTGCTGTGAGCGAGAGTGATATAAGCTGTATAAATCGTTGTGGAAGGGACACAGACGTTGTAACGAAGCCGTAGGGGGAACGGAACCGAGTGGTAATGAATCATTAGCAAAGTCAGTAGAAACAGTACGTGACAGTGAGAACAAGGGTGGGACAACCCACGACGAGACAATCATGGCGACGAAAGAAACAGAACCCGTTGTATCAGGTGTGGGGTTACGAACGAGAGCAAGTCTCGCGGACGAAGACGCCGACAGACCGACGCGAGAGGCGCTTTTCGAGGCTTTGAGCAACGAGCGACGCAGATGTGCGCTGTACTATCTCCAGCAACAGGAGGGACCAGTCAGCCTCGGCGAGGTCGTCGACTACGTGGCCGCGTGGCAGTACAACCAGCCGATTTCGGAACTCGACTCCGGCGACCGGATGTGTGTCTACTCGGCGCTTCATCAGGCACATCTCCCGAAACTCGACGCCGCAGGATTCATCGACTACGACAGCGAGAGTGGCGAGATACGCGCCCGTGACGAGGTTGAGTACGCACGCCTGTATCTGGAGTACGACCCCGGAAACGACATCTCCTGGAGCACGTTCTACGCCGGGCTGGTTGGCGTGGGCGTCCTGCTGGGCGGATTGAGCCAGTTTGGCGTCTACCCGTTCGACTGGCTCGCGAGCGAGCTTCTCGTGTGGATGGTGCTTCTGGTTCTGGCGGTCGCTGCCTGTGCACACGTTGTCCACGAATGGCGAAACAAACGCGCGATGGCAGAAATATTCGACATCGAACAATGAAACGAAGAGCGTTCCTCCTCGGCGGCGTCACGGTGGCAGCTGGCGGAAGCGCACTCCTCGGTTCGGGTGCACTCTCGGAGGCAGAAACAGACAGGAGCGTCACAATCGAGGTCGTCGGTGACGAAGATGCCTACATCCGACTCGTCTACGAGCCACAGACCGTCGAGTGTGACGAGACCATCACGCTTGTCGAACTCACGAACCACGTGCGCGAGCGTCTCACTACCATCGAGTTTACCTACGATGTGGACGAGGACAACGTGACCGTCTCGGAGCTAACTGTTCCAGACGACCTCAACGTCGGAGACTCCGGTGACGTGACTGCTCGAATCGAGTGCGACGAGAGCACGTCGACGACGGTATCGTTGACGTTCGACGTCAGCGTGAGCAACGACGATGTCGACGTTTCAGCACAGGGCCGCGAGATTGAGATTACCTGTGAGTGCTCAGAGAATGGCGACGATTCCAGCGACGATAACCCCGCAGACCCTCCCGCCGACGACCCCCCAGGTGATGACCATCCAGGCAACCCTCCTGGCGACGACCATCCCGGTGGTCCACCAGGAGACGACCACCCTGGCGACCCTCCAGGAGACGACCACTCTGGTGGTCCACCGGGAGATGACCATCCCGGTAATTCGACAGGCGATGACAACTCGGACAACTCCACAGCGGACGACGACTCGGCTGACCAATCAGACGACGAGAGTCCCGACGACCCTCCAGATGACGATGGCACAGAGTTATAATCCTCTTCACTCATAAACTGGTGCGCCGGTGGCACCTCCACGCTGTATCCAAGAACGTTCAATTGGGCCTGAACGAGAATACGGAGGCCAGCGAGTGAGGATACGTGCGGTTGGTCGTTCAACTCTCGTTCGTCTCGATACGGATCTTCTCCCGGTCGAGCGTCAACTGGAACGTGGGGACCGTCTTGCGGACGCGCTTGACGACACCTTTGTCCGAGAGTCGATGCAGTGTCGAGCGAACGTCGTCGACATCAGTTTCGACTCCTGCATCTTCGAGGTCGTGGAGTGTCGCCACCACGCTCTGTGGTTCGTCGTCGGGACCAGGCAAGACAGAGACGATTGCTTGCTCCAGTTCAGTCCCGTGAACGGTGCGCTCGTCAGTCTGGGATTCACCGCCGACCAGTTCGACTGCCTCGGGCGTTGCACAGATGAGACTGTTCTCGTCTCGATAGTAGTACTCGCGCAGTTCGGATTCGAGATACTGATGCACCTCACTTCCGCTGTCGAGTTCCCAGCGTTCGAGCAACTCTTTGTTCTTCGTGGGCTGTAACTCGACGATATCTTCGAGGCGCTCGTGTGCTTCCTCCGAGAGCGTCATATACGGGAGTGTACACACACCAGCGTAATCTTCGTTGTGGATTCTTCCGACAGTGTCTGTGACACGTCGGCCTTCCTGTTCAGGACATGGTCACCGAAGTTTGCCGATGGCTCCGGCGGCCCACAATCACAAGACACACCCGGTGCCGTCTCATAGAGTAACACGTATGTCTGAGGACCAGTCTGCGAACACAGACGTCACACACTACGAGTTGCACGCTTCGCGAGTCAGTCCGAAGCGAACGACGGTCGACACCGGCAAGGCAGAGTTTGTCGTCGGCAAGGATGTCAACCCGGTCGAGTACTTCCTCGGCGCAATCGGGGCCTGTCTCAACTCAACAGGAACGATGGTCGCCCGAGACATGAATATCGCTATCGAGTCGCTCGATATCACTGTCGAGGGCGGTGTCAACTACGACCGCTATGCAGGGAGAGAGAGCGACGCCCGTGCCGGATTACAGGGCGTCGATGTAACGCTCGAGATAGAAGCGGACGCGGACGAGCAGACGCTCGAAGCCTGGCTCGAAGCGGTCGAAGAACGCTGTCCGATTACCGACAACGTCGCAAACGAGACGTCTCTCGCTGTCTCGTTCAAGTAGCACCTCGGCTCTGTTATCACCACAGAGAGTGTCTTTGTCTATGTCGTCACCACAGAGAGTGTCTCGGCGACATCGTCCCAGTGACTCCCCTTCCAGAAGTGCTGTCCGCACTGCCGGCATCGCCAGACATCGACGGTGTGTGGGTCGGGTGCGTACGCTGGTGTCGTTGCTTCCTGACTGACTCGTTCGAGGTCGCCGTTGCAGGTGCCACAATGTTCGGGCGTCTCCGGAAGTGTCAACTCGAACCCTTCATCGTGGAGTTCTCGTAACTGGTCCTCGATGGCTCGGGATTCGAGAAGTACGGCGTGTTCGGT